>JBAXZA010000228.1:0-3610 GCA_041670545.1 Eubacteriales bacterium
TCAGGTTATAAACATAAACACCGAGCAGCGCCGTGTGATCGCATGGTCTGCGTGCGATGATGAAGGAAAATGTAACGCTCTCTCTGCGATGCTGTAAAACACAAAAACCGTTTCGCTCCGCGCAAGCCGCAGAGTAAAACGTTTTTTGTTATGTGCCAGTGATATTCACATCTTGCTGTTATTTTGATCTTCCGGATTTATAATCGGTAATCTGAACCAGAATGTGCTTCCTTTGCCTATGGTGCTTTCGACTCCGTAGGTGCCGCCGAGCGCAGTGACTATATTGCGCACGATAGAAAGTCCGAGTCCTGTGCCGACAGACGCGCGGCGGTGAACCTTATCGACCTTGTAATAGCGTTCCCAAATGTTTTCGAGTTTGTCTGGCGGTATGCCCTCTCCGCTGTCAGCAATGGTATAACGCACGCTTTTTCGGTCGGGCGATATTATCTGCCTGACGATCACGGTGCGATCCTCACCAGTATAGGTAATAGCGTTGTTGACGAGATTGTAAAGCGCCTGTATAAAGCGCGTTTCATCTGTATAAAGCTCGAGCGGCTCGTCATAATCAAAGCGAATGATGTAGTTTTTATCCGCCTTCAGCTTATTATAGCGCCCCAGCAGCTCATCTATGGACTTTGTGATGTTTACGCTTGACATATTCAGCTCGGCGTTTCCCGATTCCCATTTTGAGATATCAAGCATATCATTGACGAGCGTGGTCAAACGCTTGGTTTCGTCGATGATTATCTGTGTGTTCTCCGGCGTGTTCTCACCCGGAAGATCGCGCATGATCTCGGCGTAACCCTCGATCATAGTGAGCGGCGTGCGCAGATCGTGCGAAATGTTGGCGATAAGCTCACGGCGAAGATTATCCACCTTTTGAAGCTCTGACGCCGCATATGAGAGCGTGTCGGCAAGCTCCCTGATCTCGCGGTAGCCGCCGTGACCTGCGCTTTGCATATCGTTTTGACCATCCATTTCATCAAAACCGTTGTAATCACCTGTGGCAAGCCGTTTCGCGCTTTTGTTGAGCGCGATTATCGGCCGCGAAATACTGCGCGCGAAGAAAATCGAAAAGACAAGCGCAATGACGAGAAGAACGAACGAAATCGCGACGAGCATACGTCTGAGTGTGTTCACCGTAGCCGCGACTGGTGTAACAATCGAATTTAATAGTATCAGAATATCCTGCCCGTCGCCGTTCTGCGCTATCAGCGAATAGACGATGCTGTCGACTCCATTCGCGTTGCTGCCGAGAAAGCTCGAATCGACCGAGTAATATACCCGCCGCTTTTCGTCGAAGCGAAAGCTCTGTATACACTCGCCGCCTTCGTTAACGGTACGGTCATAAAGAGTAAAGCGGCTCTGGCTGTCTATGTTGTGGATAGTACAGTTGGGCAGATTGTCCTCCGAAACGATTACGCGCGCCGTATCAGCGTCGAGCATTTCGAGAACGATGATGCACATATCGCCTTTCCCGCAAAGTGCATAAGCGGTGTTGACAAGCTCGTCCTCGGAATCAAGCTTGTCGGTAAGCAGACGCGCCGATATTTTTATCTCGCTGATTTTCGCGGCGCGGTATATGTCTCCTAAAAAAACGGTTTGCGTCAGCCACAATATGACGAGTATAATCACGGTGAAAAGCGCGAGCAGTCCGAATATTTTCCACCGAACGCCATGTCCGCGTCCGGCTTTTCGTCCAAGCCGCCGCTTTTTATTCGGTTTTGAGGACGATTCTCCGATCGCCGCGATATTTTCCGCGCCGACTTCTGCTTCGCCGCTGACAGTCAGCGCTTGCTTGTCAGATCCGGTATTACTGCGTTTCAAAACGGTAGCCGACTCCTCTCAGAGTAACGATAAGATCGGAATACGGGGCTATGCTCTTGCGCAGCAGCTTTATATGAGTATCGAGTGTGCGGTCGTCGCCGTAAAAATCGTAACCCCAGACCTCTGTGATAAGCTTTTCGCGCGAAAGAGCTATTCCACGGCTGCGTACCATATAAAAGAGAAGCTCATATTCCTTCGGCGACATATCGACACGACTGTCGTCTATGTATACGGTTCTTGCGGTAAAATCCACTGTGAGTCCACGGATTTTGACGATCTCACGCGCCGCTCCGGATGTTTCAGCCGCGGCATCGGTGCGCCGCGAACGTTTCAGTATCGCCTCTATGCGCAGCATAAGCTCCTTCGGGGAAAATGGTTTAACGACATAATCGTCAATGCCAAGTTCGAACGCGCTGATCTTGTCATATTCCTCGCCGCGCGCAGAAAGCATCACGATAGGAGTATCAGACGTTTTTCTGATCTCACGGCACGCCGAAAAGCCGTCAAGCTCCGGCATCATGATATCCATGATGATGATGTCATATTTATTCTGCCGACAGAGGTTAACGGCTTCCATGCCGTCGCACGCCTCGGTAACGGTATGTCCGGAAAATTCTGCGTACTTGCGTATCAGCGCGCGTATCATCTGTTCATCGTCGCAGACAAGAATATTGTACATTAAACGCTCCTTACCGCCGGCGTTCGGACGTTATTCGCGCCGGCTGTTTGTTTTATTCCATTATAGCATAATATTATGTCAGTATACAAGCTGTTCCCGCAAAAAATATTTCTGCGGGAACAGCTTGTTTTATATTATTTCATATGGGAGGTGAATACAGCGGCGCGGGGGAACGCCATTTTGCTGTACACGCAGCTAAATCGATGGTGGGGGGAACGACTATGGATTTATTGCGCTGTTAGTTCAGCCGTTTGCCGAATTATCAAGTGCAGCCGGAACGTTTTCGACAAGAGTAAGCTCGACCTCTATCATTTTGCTCTGAGTGCTGCGTCCGTTTTCCTGAAGACGTGCGACGGTCACGGTTATTTTATCTCCAACGCTGTAATCCTCGAGAATATTCGTTATGTCTGCTTTCGACGATACCGTAATACCGTCGATCGCGACGACACGGTCGCCGAACATCATATCTCCCTCTATACCGCTCTGATAATTGATGAAATATACGCCGTAATCGGTGATATAGTTGAGCAAATCGGAATACTGCGACTGGCGAAGCTCATAGCTTGAGGTGGAGGATGTCACTTCGTATACATAAACGCCGAGCATAACGCGTCCCTGGACATAGCCGTAGCTGATGAGCTGTTCGGCTACTTTCTTAGCGTTGTTTATCGGTATAGCGAAGCCAAGACCCTCGATTGTGGTAGTGGAGGACGAGCCGCTGGATTTTGCGTTGACAATACCAATAAGCTCGCCGTTGATATTGAAAAGTCCGCCGCCGGAATTGCCGGGGTTGATCGCGGCATTGGTCTGAAGCAGATTGTAATTCTGATTGTCGATGGTAACCTCGCGGTCGAGAGCGGAAATAATACCGCTGGTAGCCGTGCCGCCAAGCGAACCGAGCGGATTGCCTATTGCGATTGCGGTCTGACCGACGATAAGACTTTCCGAATCGCCTATAACGGCGGCGGTAAGCGCTGTTTTAGCCTCGATTTTCAGCACCGCGATATCAGTCTGAGAATCCTCGCCGACGATGGCAGCCTGATAGCTCGTGCCGTCTGCAAGCTTAACAGTTACGGTCGAAGCGCCTGTTACAACATGGTCGCA
>JBAXZA010000229.1:0-3609 GCA_041670545.1 Eubacteriales bacterium
AATCAGCGTAAACGCAAGCTGCGCAACCGAAGCGGACGAATATGCGGGTACGTTTGAAACAGTTATACCGTGCTCACGGCAGTAATCGAGATCGATCATATCGTAGCCAGTTCCGAGAGTGCCGATAAATTTTAGCTTGCGGCAGGACGAAAGAACGCCGCGCGAGAGCCGTGCGCGGTTGACGAACAGAACGTCCGCCACCGCGGCGCGCGCGGCATATTCCGTTTCGGCGGTGAAGTCATAAACGTCGAGCGAACCATATTTTTCGAGAAAATCCCAGCTCATATCGCCGGGATTGACCGCATAGGCGTCGAGAATCACAATTTTCATAATAGAACTCCGTTTGTTTTTATAAAAAATGAGGGTCAATCTGATTTGCACGACAATATTATAGCACAAAAACGGCGCGATAAAATGAACATACTGTTAATGACTCGGCAGCCGTGATGTGCGCGATAATGTTATTTTTGTGTTAATTTTATTTTGCGGATAGTGTTAGGCGCTTGACAAGAGGACGATAATATGATAAACTTAGACCGTTAAAGTAAAAAAAGCGTTTCTATATCCTTATAGAAGGGAAATAATATGCGCCAGCTCTTTGCCAGACAGCTTAATGTCATCCTGATCGATACCTTTAACGTGATAAAACGCGTGGAAGAAAACGCTCTGCGCGGAATGCACAAAAATAATCTTTCGATAAGCGAATACCATATGATCGAGAGCGTCGGCAAAGGCGGCGAGCGAGGGCGCACGATAAGCGAAATCGCGTCCGACCTCGCCATAACGCTCGCGAGCGTTACTATCGGCATCAATAAACTGGTAAAAAAAGGCTATTGCGTCAAAAAGAAAAGCGAAACCGACGGCAGAGTAGTCTATGTAAGTCTGACGCGTATCGGGCGCAAGGTAAACGCAGGACACCGTTATTATCACGAGAAAATGGTGCGGGCAGTTTCCGACGAATTCAACGACGACGAGCTTCGCCTGCTGATAAAGGTCATAGAAAAGCTGAATAATTTCTTCAAGGTAAATAATTATTTCATCGATGGCTCAAAAGCCGCCGTCACCACTGAGGAAATGAGCCGCGAAGCCGAAAAAAGCGAAGAATGACGCCATAAAACGCCTGCTGCGGTTTTAGCGTAAAACGGTATTTCGGAGGAAAAGGAATATTATGGGATATATTATAATCGGCACTGGCAGCGCGCATCCGCAGAGAGCCGTCACGAACGGTGAGCTTTCCGCGCTCGTCGACACAAGCGACGAGTGGATCTACACGCATACCGGCATACGGGAACGACGTGTCGTCACCGACGAATCAATGCTCGATCTCGCGTACACGGCGGCGTCTGAGGCTCTGCGCGATGCGTCGCTTTTGCCAGCTGACATCGATACCGTGATTTTTTCAACTTTCCGCGGGGATTATCTTTCTCCGTCGATGTCGGTGGTGCTGAGCGGAAAGCTCGGTATCGAACCGGCGCACGTCGTCGACTCGAATATGGCATGCCCGGGCTTCATTTACGCGCTCGATATCGCCGATTCCTATTTCAAAGCCGGAAAATCGCACAAAACGCTCGTAGTCGCCGCCGATATCCTCTCGCGCGTAGCCGATTGGCATGATCGCTCGACCTGTGTGCTGTTCGGCGATGGTGCAGGAGCCGTCGTGCTTGCCGAAAGCGGTACCGAATGTATGCTCGCCTCGAGCTTCACCGTAAAGCCGGCGCCCGAGCAGCTTTCGATAGGCATAACCGAAGGCAACAGCCCGTTTAGGGATAATAATAATGAAGATATATATTTGAAGATGAACGGTCAGGAGGTTTTCAAATTCGCCGTGTCAGCGATGTGCTCAGAGATTCCGAAAACCGCCGCTATGTGCGGACTTGAGCTTTCGGATATCGACTGCTTCCTGCTGCATCAGGCCAATATGCGGATAATTGAATCCGCGCGGCGCAAGCTCGGCTTACCCGCCGAAAAGCTGGCGCATAACATTGAAAGCTGCGGCAATACATCATCTGCCTGCATACCGATGATGCTTGACGTCTGCAATAAAGAGGGCAGGCTCAAAGCGGGAGATAAGCTCCTGCTCTGCGCCTTTGGAGCAGGTCTTGTAACAGGGACCTGCGTCCTCGAATGGCATAAATAAAATTATAATTAAATTTTTGGAGGAAAAAATCATGGCAGAAGAAAAAGTAATCAAGCTCTTAGCAGACTATAAGGAAATCGATCCCGCGACCGTAACGGTCGAAAGCACCCTTGCAGATCTCAAATTCGATTCGCTCGACGTCGCCGAGATAACCATGAGCATAGAGGACGAATTCGGCATCACGATCGAAATGACGAACGGGATGTTCAAGACCGTCGGCGATATCGTCAAGTATATAGACGAGCATCAGAACGCGTAAACGCGGAATTTCCGCGGAGTCAGGCATCGACGCGGAAAAAAGCGCAGGACCGGCGGATCAAATGCGAAAATCGCCTTGGATCCGTCGTTTCGCATAGTCAATATTAGTTTGACAAACAAAGTAATATTAATATTAAGCCGCAAAAATGCCCGCACAATCAGATATTATGACGACAGCGTTCACAATTTTTAAAAACGCCGCTGTGCTCGATATCAGGAAGCAGAAGAATTGTAAAAAAGCGGCGGTAGGCAACGAATGAAAGGCGGATTCAAGTGATAAAAACACCCTTATGCGAACTTTGCGGGATAGAATATCCCATATTCCAGGGCGGCATGGCGTGGGTAGCGGACGCGTATCTCGCCGCCGCCGTTTCGAATGCCGGTGGACTTGGCATCATCGCGGCGATGAACTCGAACGGCGAACAGCTTCGCGAACAGATCACAAAGTGCCGCGAGCTGACGAATAAACCGTTCGGAGTGAACATCATGCTGATGAGTCCGTTTGCCGCCGAGGTATCGGCGGTCGCGGCAGAGGAAAAGGTCGCCGTCGTTACGACTGGAGCCGGAAATCCGACCGCGTATATGGAAGCATGGCTCAAAGCCGGCATAAAGGTGATACCGGTTATACCGTCGATTGCAAACGCACGCATGGTCGAGCGCCGCGGAGCGTCCGCCGTCATTGCCGAAGGAATGGAATCGGGCGGACATATCGGCGAGCTTACGACCATGGCGCTCGTTCCGCAGGTCGTCGACGCCGTTAAAATTCCGGTCATAGCGGCTGGCGGCATCGCCGACGGACGAGGAATCGCTGCAGCGTTCATGCTCGGCGCCGTTGGAGTGCAGTGCGGCACTCGCTTCCTTGTGGCAAAGGAATGCACCATACATCAGAATTATAAGGATAAGATACTCGGTGCGCGTGAGATCGACACCATTGTGACCGGCAAACGGCTCGGACATCCGGTGCGCTGCCTGAAGAATAATCTCACCAGACGCATACAGGAGGGCGAATACGACGCCGCCGTCACAAACGAGCAGCTCGAAGCGATGGGCGCGGGAGCGCTTCGCCGCGCCGCGCGCGATGGCGAGATCGCCGAAAGCACGATAATGGCGGGGCAGATAGCGGGAATGGTAAAAAAAGAGCAGACCTGCGCTGAAATGATATGCGAAATGTTCGCGCAGACCGAAGCGCTGCTTTCGGACAATTCGAAATACAT
>JBAXZA010000230.1:0-3559 GCA_041670545.1 Eubacteriales bacterium
ATATTCTACATCGCGCCGTTTACCTCGATACTCGAACAGAACGCCGCCGAGCTTCGCCGCTACACCGGTCATCAGGAGGATATACTGGAGCATCATTCAAACGTAATATTCGATGAAAGCGACGAGGATGATGAAAAATACCGCGAATACAACGCTCTTACCGAAAACTGGGAGAGCAGCGCGCTTGTCGCGACGACGGCTGTTCAGCTGCTCAATACATTATTCTCGGACAGCACCCGCTGCGTGCGCCGACTCGCGTCGCTTGTGCGAAGTGTGATTATAATAGACGAACTTCAGGCGCTGCCGATAAAGACGTATAAACTGTTTTCCGGAGCTATAAGCTGTCTTTCAGAGCTTTTCGGCTGCACTGTGATACTTTGTTCGGCGACGCAGCCGCTGTTCGATCTCAACGATTCATGGCGGCTGAGCGGCGTTAAACCGATCATTGCAGATGAAAGCCGTTATTTTGAAACCTTTCGGCGCTGCTCGATCAAACCGTTTTTGAAAAACGGCGGTTATGACATAAATGAAGCCGCGAGATTCGTATATGATAAAGCTATTTCCTCACCGTCGCTGCTCTGTATTGTCAATACCAAAAAAGCGGCGCGTGAGATATGCGAATATCTGACCGGACGTTTTGAAGAAGCCGGAGAATCGCCTCTCATCGTACATCTTTCAACCAATATGTATCCAATGCACCGCTCCGACCGCATAGCTGAGCTGAAAACGGCGCTCAAAGCGATAGAGGAGCATCCGGAAAGCGCCCGCCGTGTCGTCTGCATCTCAACGCAGCTTATCGAAGCGGGCGTTGATCTGAGCTTCCGGCAGGTAATACGTTCGAGCGCCGGACTTGACAGCATCATACAGGCGGCGGGACGCTGCAACCGCGAGGGCATGGACGCCGGCGGAGGCTCCGTATGGGTGATAAATATCAACGAAAAGCTTCCAGATTCGCTCAAACCGGCGAGGGAAGCCGGCGAATATGTCATCATTTCAAATGGCGGCAATTCCGGCGCGGACGGAGCAGTTTTGCTTACAAAAGCCGCGATGGACTGTTATTACGCAAAATATATGAGCATGATTAACAAAGATATGTCATATATGCTGCCGAAGCTTAACACTTCGATCTGCACGCTTCTTTCGGAGAATGTTAAAATGCAGCAATCCTTTGCTGGTGAGTCGGAAAAATTTTTTATTCGTCAAGCGTATAAAACCGCCTGCTCGCAGTTCCACGCCATTGACGACGCCGGAATAGACGTTATCGTCGAATGCGAGCATTCACGCGGTGATATCCTGCTGCTGGGTTCGGACGCAGCACCCAAGCAGAAGCGTGCGGCACTCAGAAGGCTGCAACTATTTTCCGTATCGCTCAATTTCGGTATGCAGCAGAAGCTGGCTGAGGTCGTCGTCAAGTCAGATACCGGTAAAAAAAGCGGACATGTATACATTCTTCCCGAATGCTATTATAACAAGGTTTATGGCGTGAGCGGGGAGAAGGAATCAGAGATGAAAAACTGTGTATATTAAGGGGGAGTTGATTTGAATTACCACGATACAAAGCTTAATACAATTGATTTTTTGCTCACCGCAGAACGCGCGCTGATATCCGACCCTGTAACGCGCGTTGGGGGTGAGAAAACAAGCTGTAACATACCTACATATGAGATGCTGAAAGGCGTTCTGTCTTCCGTATATTGGAAGCCGACATTGATTTGGATAATCGATGAGCTGCGCGTGATGAATTCGATAATGACCGAAAGCGAGGGTATCCGGCTTTTGAAATATAACGACGGCGGGCCTGATCTTTCGATCTACACCTATCTCAAGAACGTTCGGTATCAGGTTCGGGCGCATTTTATATGGAACGAAAACCGTCCGGAGCTTGAGGGCGACCGCATCTCGGGCAAGCATTACAACATCGCGCGGCGCATGATAGAGCGCGGCGGCAGGCGCGATATATTCCTCGGAACACGCGAATGTCAGGGGTATGTCGAACCGTGCGAATTCGGCTCGGGAGAGGGCGCGTTCGATAATACCGGAACGCTCGATATGGGTTATATGTTCCACGGCTTTACATATCCCGATGAAGCCTTCCGCAGCGGAGAACGCGAACATCTGAGCGTACGTTTCTGGCACGCGTCAATGGTGAACGGTTATGTAAAATTTCCCGCGCCGGAGGATATCGAGGACAAGGACAGACGAGTCATAAGCGAAATGACAGCGAAAATATTTAAAAACAACCGCAATTTCACCGGCACGGCAGAGCCGGGACTCGAGCAATTCGCAGAGGAGGAATCACAGTGAACGCGTTCAGCGCACTTTATGACCTGTACGAAAAAAATGCCGCCTATGCGGGCGAATATGAAGCTGACAGTAAAAATGTGCTTCTTCCGGTAGGCTGTACCACAGCGAATGCACAAATTGAGATAACACTCGACACATCATCAAATATGGTAAAAGCGGAAAAAGTAGAAAAAGCTGACGCAACGACCATTATCTTCGGTTCAGAAGACGCCCTTGGAAGAACGAGCGGCCCGCAGCCGTTTGCCATTCACGATAAACTGGTTTATATCGCGCGTGATTATCGCGACAGATTTATTTATCCTGATGCAGAAAATAAGAAAATAAAAAAGACGAAAGCAGTAATTGAAAGCAACAATTTCTATTTGAGCGGACTTGAAAAATGGTGCGGTTCACCATATTGTCACAAAAAAGCGCAGATAGTTTACAATTACGTTAAAAACCACGATATAGTCGACGAGCTTATTCAAGTAGGAATAATAATTCCTGATATCGACGGAATGATCGATCCGAAGGTTAAAATCAACGGAATAAAGCAGACGGACGCGTTCGTCCGGTTCAAAATACTCTGCGAAAATGTAAATCCGGAAGAAATAATAAACGATCCCGACCACATATATGACGAGCGGATATGGCTTGATAAAACGCTCATGCGTTCATATGCCGATTATTATTTGTCGTTTGGGGGGAGCGAAGATCTGTGCTATATCAGCGGCAGACGCGAGAGAACCGCTGCGTCAGCTGCAAGAAAAATACGGAACGAGGGCGATGGAACAAAGCTCATTTGCGTAAACGGCAGCTGTTATTATACATATCGCGGACGGTTTAAAGAAAGCAGTCAGGCTTACTGCGTTGGCTGCGACACCTCGCAGAAGCTGCATAACGCGCTAAAATGGATAATACGCCGGCAGGCGGCGAACAAACACGGTATATCACGCGACGGCGTTTGCCTTGTCACATGGGAAAACAATAACTGCGATCTGCCCGCATATTACGAGGATACCGTTAACCTTGCCGTATCGGACGACGATGATGAAATACCGGATGTAAACGCTCACGCAAACCTATCCGACGCCGTCGATACCGCTTATATCACCTCGCAGCAATTCAACCGCGCGGTTGAGGGGTATAAAGAAAAGCTTGACATAGGCTCACGCGTTTACATAATGTCGCTTGACAGCGCGACGCCCGGACGTCTTGCAATGACCTATTTCAAGGAGCTATCCGGCTCACGATATCTCGAAAACATCAAAAACTG
>JBAXZA010000231.1:0-3542 GCA_041670545.1 Eubacteriales bacterium
GACAAGTCGGAGAAAATGCGCTTGACACCGCTCTGCGCATCGTCGAAATTGCCGTCGACAGCGCATACCGCGACGTTTTCGCCGCCCTGCGTGGTCATTTGCAGCTTCTGAACGCAGCTCACGCCGTTGACAGGATAGAAAACCATGATTTTAACGCCGTCAACGTCACGGTAGCCCTCGAGCGCCGCCTTGCCGGTATCGCCGGAGGTGGCGGTGAGTATGAGCGCGGTGCGCTTTTCATCGGTTTTTTTAAGCGCGCGGGTGAGCAGGCGCGGCATTATCTGAAGCGCCATATCCTTGAAAGCGCAGGTCGGGCCGTGCCACAGCTCGAGCACGCGAAGCTGATCTCCGACAGCCTTGATGGGAGTCGCGCCGCCGGGAAAGCGGCTCTCGGAATAAGACTCGGAACAATCGGCGAGCAGCTCGTCGTATGTATAATCGGTCAGAAAGCGCGAGAGTATATTAGCGGCGCGCTGCGGATAGCTCATTCCGCAAAGCTCGACGAGATCGCCGTCGACAAGCTCCGGAAGCTCGGTCGGCATGAAAAGTCCGCCGTCGGAGCAAAGCCCCTGCTTTATCGCGGCAGCCGAGCAGACTCCGTCGCCGCCGGCGCTTCTTGTGCTTACATACTTCATATCCATGGTTTTACTTTTTCCTTTCGATCGGGAATATATTATTGGAATCGGCAAAATCAGCCGCGTTTTGATAAAACACCTTATTTATAAGGGCGTCGGAGCAGCCGCGGCGCGCCATTTCGTCGGCGATGACGTACAGCGTGCCGACGCCGTCGATGCCGTCTGGCAGCGGTGAGGTGCCGTCGAGGTCGGTGCCGAGAGCGACGCTGTTCTCTCCTCCGAGCGACAGGAAATGTTCGATGTGCGACCAGATAACATCAGTGCCGCAGGGATTTTTCCAGCCGTCCTTTTTGAGATGTCCGCGCACCATCGAAATGCCGCAGATACCGCCGCATTTGACGAGAAAGCGGAACATATCATCGGTCAGGCAGCGGCTGTGATCGCATATCGCGCGGCTGTTTGAATGTGTGGCAATGATTGGTTTTCCATATTTTTTCGAAAGCTCGGCACATTCCCAGAACAGCTTATCGGAGCAGTGCGACATATCGGGGATAATTCCGTTCTCAAAGCATTTGACCGCGACCTGACGTCCGAAATCGGTCAGTCCGCGCCCCTCGGGATCGTTATGAGCGCCGCCGATACAGGTATAGCCGCCCCAAACGAGGGTGAGGAACTTCACTCCGCGCGATACGAGGAAATCAAAGCGCGAAATATCGCCGTTGAGCAGATTCGCACCCTCGACCGCTATGACATAGGCAAAGCTGTCGGGATAGCGCAGGCTGTCGGCGCGAAGATAGCCGCAGCATTCGAGAAAACGCGCGTATGCTTCGTCGTTTGAATTGTCCGGATCGGAGAAAACGGCGAGAGTCTGAACATATTTTTCATATTTCGCCGCCGCCTCGAGCGAAATCTGTAATCCATTGGATTTGGGAACGAGCGACGCGCCCGATATCGCGGCGTTAAGCAGCGTATCGCAGTGCAGATCAAACAGCTTCATTCATTCAGCCTTCTTCTATGAGTTATTTATTGTTATCAGTTATAGCGCCCGCGTCCCGAGCGTTCGGTGAACGACGGAGGTGAAAACGCCGCCGCGATATAGTTGACGCTCGCCGCGCGTCCCCCGTCGGGAGCGGCGGATATCACTATCTCCGCGACGTCGTATGAAACGCGTCTGCCGTGCAGACCGTTTTTTTCGATATATTCGCGCGCCGCCGATATTATCGCCGCGCGTTTTCTCGAATTTACCGCCGACGCCCCGCGCGCGTAAGCGGCGCTGACCTCTCCGCGGCTTTTGACCTCGACCACTGCGAGCGCACCGTCGCTTCTCTGCGCGACGATATCAAGCTCGCCGTGTGCCGCGGTGAAATTACGCGCCAGTATCACATATCCGTGCGCAATAAGCCAATCTGCGGCAACGCCCTCTCCGAAGCGCCCCTCGGCGCGGTTATTATTCGCAGTCATCATACTTCGCGGCGTCGGGCGCGTTTGACGGCGTTTTCGCACAGTTATCAGCGGTATAATATTTGACCGCCGCGCCGGCGCTCTCTCTTGACGCTATGTATTTTTTGAGAAACGACGGACGGTGAACGCCCTCGATAATGCCGTATTCGTCGAGCGCGGCGTAATGCGAGAGCGTTCCGTAGCCCTTGTTCTGCGCAAAATGATACTGCGGATAGAGCGCGTCAAGCTCCCGGCAGACACGGTCACGCGAAACCTTTGCGAGAACCGACGCCGCGGCTACCGACGGCGATATTCCGTCGCCGCCGATGAGCGTAAACGCCGGAATATCGAAACCGCGCGCGATGTTTCCGTCCACAATAACGGCGTCGGGACGAATCGTAAGCGCGGCGACGGCGCGTCTCATGGCGTCCTGCGCGGCTTCGAGGATATTGACACGCTCGATATCCTCGACATCCGCGCTCGCGACGGCATAAGCGGCGGCGCGTGAGCATATGATATCGAACAGCTGTTCGCGGCGCCGCTCGGACAGCTTTTTAGAGTCGTCGAGTCCCTCGATAACGTCGCCGTCCTCCAAAATGCAGGCGGCGGCGTACACAGGCCCCATGAGCGGTCCGCGTCCGGCTTCATCTGTGCCGCAGACGACGGCGTAGCCGCGCGATATTATCGAATGCTCGGCATCGAAGCTGAGCTGTACGGTTTTCTTCATAATATTATATAAATATACCCTGTGGCTTATGTAAAACGCGGCGCATACTGAACCTTTCAATATTAAGAAACCTCTGATTAATTCTCCGGCGCGTTGAAATCAAGGGCGTTCAGCCCTTGTATTTCAACATTTGCGCCGACGAATTACACATTATTCAGATGTTCCTTAAATACGCCGCGCGATACGCTTTTACGGACGCTCGAGGGTTATCCGTCCGATTTTTCCGGCACGGAATTCGTCGAGCAGAACGTTCGCTGTTCGCTCATAGCTGACCTCTCCGCCCGAGATGAGGAAGCCGCGGCGGCGTCCGCAAAGCTCGAATATTTCCCAGTCCTCGAGCTTTTCATCCGAAACGGCTTCGCCCAGCTTATAGCGCTCGGCAAACTGCTTGGGATAGAGCTTGCGCAGACGGCGGCAGAGCGCGATGGCGATGCGTTCGCCGTCCAGCACGTCGTCCTTGATCGCTCCGGTTATTGCAAGATTTTCGCCGACGCGCGCATCGTCGAATTTCGGCCAAAGGACGCCCGGCATATCGAGCAGATCGATGCCCGCCGAGGTCGTCACCCACTGCTTCTGAAGCGTAACGCCAGGGCGATCCTCCACCTTTGCCTTTTTCGCTCCGGCAAGCCGGTTGATAAGCGACGATTTTCCGACGTTCGGTATGCCGACGACCATAGCCTTGAGCGAACGTCCAGACATACCCTTTCCGTTATATTTGGCGATTTTCTCCGCGAGCATATCGCGGACGGCAGGTCCGATGTCGCCTATACCTGCGCCGCTGATGCTGTCGATGAAAAGAC
>JBAXZA010000232.1:0-3523 GCA_041670545.1 Eubacteriales bacterium
CATCGGCAAGCTCATCGGCGATAATATGCCCCTCGGTGCAGTGAACGATGACATATTTAAGCCCGAATTCCTTTGAAATACGTATGGCGGTAAAAATATCGTCGGCGCGGTGAGCGTGGAAGTGCGCCGGAAGGCTGCCGCGCACGACCGGAACGAGGGCGGCGCTGCGGATATCGAAATCAGGCTCGTCGGGGCGGTCGTCCTCGTCCTCGTAATCGGCGTGAGCCTTGTCCATGTCCTCGGCGTATTTTTTCGCTTTGAAAAGCTGTTCGCGGATAAGCGCCGCTGTCGCCATACGCGTTTCGGGCGTCTGATTTTTGCCGTGATAGCAGCCCTTGGGATTCTCGCCGAGCGCGAATTTCATCGCGACAGGCGCGCGCACTATCATTTTATCAATGCGTTTTCCGGCAGTTTTTATTGCGCAGAACTGACCGCCGATGGGATTTGCACTGCCGGGACCGGCGGCGACGCAGGTGACGCCCCCCTCGCGGGCTTCGGAAAAGCAGCGCTCGAGCGGATTTATCGCGTCGACGGCGCGCATATGAGGAGTAGTCGGATCGCTCGCTTCATTGACGTCGTCTCCCTCAAAGCCGAGTGAATCCTCGATAATTCCGATGTGAGTGTGTCCGTCGATAAATCCGGGGGTGACGACGCCGCCGTCAGCGTCGAGCGCTCCGTCTGAGAGCATATCTGGGGAGGGCTGCGTATTGCCTATTTCGGTGATCCTGCCGTTTTCAAAGCGTATATAGCCGTTTTCGATAACATCGCCGGCGGCGTTCATGGTCATGATTTTAGCGTTATAGATTATCATTATAAATATTTGTCCTTTGATTTTATTATCGTCATATTGTCTGACCGCGCAGCCATTGTGCCGCCGCGATGGCGGCTGACGCACCGTCTGCCGCTGCGCAGACGATCTGTTTTATGCTGCCGTGACGCATATCGCCGCAGGCGAAAAGTCCCGGAACATCGGTCATGCGGTCATCTCCGCATATGACCGAGCCGTCCGCGGCGCGTCTGACCTGCGCAGGAACACATTCGGCGACCGGTATCGTTCCGACTGCGACAAAAACGCCGCCGAGCGGCAGAGTAAGCTCATCGGTGAGCGAGCCGGAAGCCTCCGCGCGGCGCAGTGTGAGCGATTCGACGCTTTTATCTCCGCCGATCGAAACGCAGACATAGCCGAGCAGCTTTTCAATGTTGTCAAATCCTCCGAGCCGCTCTATCTCACGTTTTGACGCGCGGAATTCCATGCGGCGGTGGACGACATAAACCTTTTTGCAGATGGCGGCGAGATACGCGGCGTCCTCGAGCGCGCTGTTGCCGCCGCCTATGACGGCGACGGTTTTGCCCTTGAAAAAGCTGCCGTCGCAGACCGCGCAATAGGAAACGCCGCGTCCCGTAAGTCTCAGCTCACCGTCGATATCAAGCATTCGGCGGCGCGCTCCGAGAGCGAATATGACTGCGCGCGCACTCTCCGCGCCGTTTGACGTTTCAGCAATAAAAGCGCCGTCGCCGCGTTTCACTGAACCGACCTTTGCGTAAATGATATCCGCGCCGCAGCCCTCCGCCTGTTTCAGCATTGACTGCGAAAGCTCGTAACCGCCGGTCGATATAAATCCCGGATAATTTTCGATGACCGACGTCTGGGCGACCTGACCGCCCGGCGCAAAGCTTTCGTATACAGCTGTTTTAAATCCTGCGCGGGCGCTGTAAATCGCTGCGGAAAGTCCGGCTGGACCGGCGCCCGCAATTATAATATCGTACATAATAATCGTACCTCCGTATCGATATAATATCATCAAAAATATGACACATACTCTGAGTGATAGTCAATATCAGATAAAAAACGCATTTGTCTATAAAATTATACTGTATAATACATGATATTATACAGTATGTACGATATTATTATGTATCGGAACAGTGCGAAATCAATATTACAGATAATGGCAGATGTGCGGCGTGATCAATCTTTTCCGCGGCGCGAAAAACCGGGGTTTGAACGCTTTGCGTCGGTATTTTTGCGCAGATCGGAGATCTTTTCGTCGCTTGTGGTTTTGAAACGGTTCATCATGTCCTCAAAAGCGTCGCCGGTGTTTTTCTGACGCGCCGCCGAAGGATAATAATCGGGCGGATTCGAGTTGCCTACCTGCGGAGCCGGAGAGGACTGCGCGCGGTTCTGATAGCTTCGCGGGCGTCCTGTGTCGCGGCGCGGCTCGCGGTGAGAGTCGTTTCGCGGCTTCTGCGCGGTATCGGTTTCAAGCTGCTTGACCGAAAGTCCGATCTTGGGGTTCGGCGAGGACGCGTCAACGCTTATAACCTTGACGCTGACGCTCTGACCTTCCTTTAAAAAGTCGTGGATATCCTTCACATAGCTTGACGATACCTCGGATATGTGTATCATTCCGGTTTTGCCCTCCGGCAGAGCCACAAAAGCTCCGAAGCTTGTGATAGAAGTGATTTTACCCTCCAGAATGGCGCCGACTTCAATTTGCATCTGACGCGTGCTCCTCCTTTGATATTTCCCGTATTTTAATTATATGATATGTGCGATCCGCCTGTTATTTGACAAGATCGTTATAAAAAATGATCTCCTCTGGCATACGGTAGTTGAGCTTTGACCGCGCTATCTCCTTCACATAATCGTCGTCGAAGGGACGCGCAAGCTCATCCTCCAGCTCCTCTATGCTGTCGTTGAGCGCCGATATTTTCGCCTCTGATGCGGCTTTCTGCGCCGACATCTCGTTGTAGTTTATCTGAAGCTGAACGATCGATATAAGACAAAAGCAGACGAAGGTCACGACCGCCGCTTTTACGAATATGTTTGTTTTTTGGGTGTTTTTTTTCATTTCCTCCGCTCCTTTCGATATCCTCGCGGCTTGATTTTTCCGGCGCCGCGCTTTCATAAAGTGAAAATCCGCGCTCCGCCGCATGGAGCAGACGCGCTTGGTCACGACGCGCAAAGCGTACGCGCCGACGCGTTCTCACGGCGCTTACGGCGGCTTTAAATACAAATCCGGCAAGCCGAGCGGGAGGGCGTATGAAAACGGCGAATATAAGCCTTGCCGCCGCTGACAGAACCGCGCGCAGGGCGTATATAATGTTTTCCGAAAACGCCATAACAAGCCGTCCGGCGGTGTTGTACCATAAAATGAAGCCGAGAACGCTGCATACCGGCGCGAACGCGCGTATCCGTCCGCCGTTCGCAGCGAACAGCATGACAGTCACCGTCGCCGCGCAGATAAGCCAGAACAGTATGTCCTCAAAAAAAACGAGGATGTTTCCCGCAGTGCGAAGCCGCTGTCTGAGCCGCTCCACCATTCGCGCGCCGAGCGTTTTTCTGCCCGCGCCGCTTGTCTGCGCGGTCTGCCTTATCTGCGCTGTTAGCTCTGTCTGCCCGGTCTGCCCGGTCTGCGCGGCGCTGACGTTCTCCGCCGCGTCCGGCGCTTTGACGCCGTATCGATTGTGTTTCGCGTGCTTTTTGCTCCAAATGCCGCGTGGGACGTATCGGAAGCTGTCG
>JBAXZA010000233.1:0-3521 GCA_041670545.1 Eubacteriales bacterium
CGAGGTCACCATATCGCGCGACATCTGCTCTCCGACTGTTATGTAATCGTTGTCAAAGCCGTAGCTTCCGGCATATTTTATACCCGCGTCGATGATAAAATCGCGGTTTTCGCCGTCTGAAAGCAGACTTTCGCCGCAGAACAGCACCTTGCCGCCGCGCGAGATAAATTCGCGAAGCTTTTCCGTACCTTTATCATCAAGCTTTACATAGTCGGGGAAAACCACGGTGTCGAAACGGCTGTAATCGTCGTTTGACACGATATCAAAGTCATACTGCGATTCGAGCAGCAGCTTGACTGCGCCGTCGTCAGCTCCTCCGTCGCCTGAAAGATAGAGTCCGAGCGTCGTCGTCTGCTCTCCGTCAAGGCAATACTGCTCGATTTTTTTTACATAACCGTAGGCTTCGCCAATATTGCGGTAGGTTTCAAGATCCATCTCTCCGTCGGGGTGCAGCTGATCGCCGATCGAACAGCGCGCGCCGTAGGTGAGCATCGCGGCAGCTTCGAATTTCATCGCGAGTCCGGTCTTGAAGCCGCCGAATTCGCCCCAATCCATATGGAATTTTCCGGTCATGCCGAGATAATCCTTGCCGGAGGCGGCGAAGAATTTTGCGCGCGGCGGCATTTTATCGTAGCCGCCCCACGCGGTCGGCAGATCCTCAAGCTCGAAATGCGACTGGAGATCGTGATACTGCGGTCTGTACTGCTCCGCCCCGCCGTTGAAAAATATGCTCGCGTCTGGATGGCGCTCACGCAGTATCTCGCCGCATTTGCGCATAAAGTCGCGGCGCTTGATAATAAAATATTTGCGGGCGTCGCTGTCAAGCTCGGGATTAAGCCCCATCGCCTTCATTCCAGCGCGGCATTCGTCGCACAGACACATATCGCCGATGAAGCATATATCATAGAAAAGACCGTCAAGATCGGCATAACGCTCGGATATTTCGCGAGTAAGAGCATATATATGCTGCGCGTAGCTGCCGTCGTTTAAGCAAAGCGTTATCCACGAGCAGTAGGGACGGCGGTCGTCCGGCTTGGCATTGAGATCGACATTGCCGTATATTCCGCCGTCGCGGTTCCTTTGCCACCATTCGGGATGCGCCGCGGCGTCGCGCGCGCTCCAGCCGGCGGTAATATACACCGGCGCACGAACGCCGACCGAGTGCGCTGCGGCTATCATTTCGCCCGTGAGGTCAAAGGAGAGATGCGGATGCTGCTCTCCGACCTTTGTCGGATAATAGCACACGCCGTGATGGCATTTTGCGAAAACGGTGATGCTCGTAAGCTCGCCCAGCCGCAGCGCTTCGGCGAAATTCTCACGAGAAAAACGCGAGCCGATGCCCTCGATGGCGGGTGAGGTGTGAAAATCAAGATGAACCTGACGCGGTGACAGTGAAAACATAAACGTACCCCCGTTATTTTTATGAAGCCGTTATAAATCGAATTTTAATTATTATAAACGATTAAGTTCCCTCTGTCAATGTTAAAAAGCATTAAACAGATAGGTTTTTCCGCCGCCACTGATAAATCGGATTTACCTCATATGACGATACCTCCTATCTTGTATAAGCCTTAAAGCAATACCGCCGCGCACGTTCTCACAGATCATGCTTTTATGATGTATATTCTGAAACAAAAACCCACTTGTAATCGCGGGGATTTTGCGGTATAATATATGAAAGACGATTTTTAAACGGAGGAGATTGCTTGAAAAACGGACGGAAATATTTTTATGACGCGCTCGCGGTAGTCTGCGGCTCGGTGCTGTTCGCGATGGGCTTCAATATGTTCGTTATGCCCGGCGGTATTATCATGGGCGGCGCGACCGGTATCGCCACTGTCGTCAATATGTTTTTAGGCGCACCGGTCGGTGTTGTGATCATGATAGTCAATATTCCGCTGCTGCTTGTCAACACCCGCATTTTCGGACGCCACTTCTTTATTAAAACCTTGGTGGGCGTCGTGTCGACCTCGGCGGCGGTCGATCTGCTGAGGTTTTTTCCGGTTACAATATATGATCCGTTCCTCTGCGCACTGTTCGGCGGAATCATCACCGGCGCCGCGCTCGGAATATTGTTCTCGCGCGGCTTTACGACAGGCGGCACCGATCTTGCCGCCTGCCTGCTCGGACTCAAATTCAAGCGGGTTTCCACTGGAACGCTCATTATGATCTGCGACGGTGTTATCATCGCCGCGGCGGCGCTGCTCACCCGCAATTTTGCCGGAATATTTTATTCCGCGCTCATCACCTATGTCGGAGCGCGCGCTATCGATATCGTGACCGGCGGCATGAACGTTTCACAGCTGGCGTTTATTATATCCGAACACCGCGATGTCATAAAAAGCCGCATTATGGACGAACTTGACCGCGGCGTTACGCTGCTCGACGGTCACGGCGGCTATACCGGCACACGCCGCGACGTCATTATGTGCGTGGTTTCCAAGCGCGAGCTGCATGAGCTTAAAGCGCTCGTGCTCGACGAAGATAAAAACGCGTTTATAATTTTCACTGAGGCTTCACAGGTGGTGGGCGAGGGCTTTGCCGATACCGCATTTGTCCCGAAATCGTCCAAAAATGACAAAAAAACAAACGATGAACCAGCGTCAGACGGCGCTTCTGTTACAGACTCCGGCGGAGAAAATACGAAAGGCTGATATCCTATGGAACACAATATCGCAAACGTACCTTATATATATCAGCGTGAGAAATATGTGAACGGCTGCGAGAGCGTCAGCGCGGTGATGGTGCTGCGTTATTTCGGATTTGACATAACCGCCGATGATTTTATCGACAATTATCTTGATATCGGACGCTCGCCGATTCAAGACGAAAACGGTGTGCGTCACGGCGCTGATCCGTTTCGTCAATATCCCGGCGATCCGCGCGATGATACCGGCTGGGGCTGCTTCCCTCCTGTAATCATGAGCGCAATGAGCCGTATTCCCGGCATCGAGCGCTTCGAGCTGACGATGCACCGCGGTATATCGCTTGATGTGTTGTGCCGCGATTATATCGACCGCGATATTCCGGTGATATTCTGGGCGACTATCGATATGCAGCCGACTCACCCTGATATCGAGTGGCTGATGTCCGACGGACGCGTTTACCGCTGGCTCGCGCCTATGCACTGCCTTGTGCTGACCGGCTATCGCCCCGGCATTTATATATTCAACGATCCATGGCAGAAAAAGGGCGCTGAATATTCATCCGCCGCCGTAGAAAACGCCTACCGCGAAATGGGAACGTTTTCGCTCACTATCCGGCCTTTATAAAATTGGTGTGCGTGGCGGCACATCACTCGTGAGATATGGGTTTTGCTGATTTTTCGTTTGCGAAACGGATTGCTAAGCTGTGAGGACGGCTTCTTGATGATTTTTCGTTTGCGAAACGAGTTGCGAACCTTAAAGAACGGCTTCTTGATAAGTTTTCGTTTGCGAAACGAGTGACGAACCTGAAAGGACGGACAACCCTACGGTTTTCCGTCCTCTCAGACTCTCCCGTTTTCCCTTGGAACGATGCGC
>JBAXZA010000234.1:0-3498 GCA_041670545.1 Eubacteriales bacterium
CGCCGCCCATACCGAACAGAAATCCAAGCGCGAAGGTAATGGTCAAAACGGGGGTGCAGATGCCCATCGCGCCCAAAGCGACCGCGCCAAGCTCTCTCCCGACCACAAAGGTGTCGGTGAATGTATAGACCGCCACCAGCGCCATTCCCAGCATACTGGGAATCAGATAGCGAAAATAAGTTTTTAAAGTGCCGTTGTTTTTTGATTTGATCATAATTTCCTTCCTAAGGCTTGTTTGTAAAATCGCTGCATCCGGTCAAATTGTATAAAAGTATATTGAAAAGTTTGTATTATACCGAAAAATCCGAAATAAAAACTCGGATATATGGTTTTTATTTCGTGATTTTTCATTTTACAAACAAGACTTATAATACCGCAAAAAGCCAGACAAAACAATTGTTAGTCAGCACCGTGTAATGTGAATGTGCGGTGCTGACTAAAAAAACAATCATCTTGTCTGGCTCTTACTTTTATGTAATGACCCTCCGATAGCGCTATAAAACCAAGGCGTTATCTTTTCCGGTATGCTTTTCTCATACCCTCCGATGGAACTGCAATATTATACTCTTATAATACTAAAATGTCAAGCGTCAAATGTTACATAAAGTGTGGTGATCTTCAAAAAAGCAATATTGTTTCGACATTTTCAGCGATTGTGAATAATGCAGATGCTGCGGTGAATATTTTCGTCATTCGGAGGGGGATCTGCATATAATGTGATAAAGTGATTTGCATGAGGTGATATTTTGAAAAACGATCATTATCCTTTTATAAATCTGCCGTTACATTATCCTTATGACGCGCTCGAGCCGTTTATCGACGTAAAAACGATGGAGCTGCATCATGAGAGGCATTTGCAGACGTATATAAACAATCTCAACGAGGTGCTGAAAACGCGTCCGCAGCTGCAAAAGCTGTCGCTGACGCAGCTTATACGCAGTGCGCCGCGTCTGCCAAGGGAATTGCAGACAGCGATCAGAAATAATGCCGGCGGCGTCTATAATCATCGCTTCTTTTTTGACGGACTCGAAAATTCATCGGCGCGGCAGCCGTCCGGCAGTCTTGCGGCGGCGATAGACTCCCGCTTTGGCAGCTATGACAATTTCCGCGAGCTGTTTAAAACGGCGGCGCTGTCGGTTTTCGGCTCTGGCTACGCATGGCTGACCGCAGACCGCGGCAGACTGAGCATTGTGACGTCTCCGAATCAGAATTCCCCGATTGAGCAGGGACTTTGCCCAATACTTGCGATAGACGTTTGGGAGCATTCGTATTATTTGAAGCATTATAATGTCCGCGCAGATTATATCAGCGATTGGCTGAATGTTATAAATTGGGAGATGGCGGAGAAGAACTATCTCGCGTGTACAGCTCGCGCAATGAGCCTTCGTGAGCTTCAAAATACAGAACCGGACGACTGAACGGCGCAGACTGATGCAGCGTTCGAGCCGCACAACGAAAAAGACGTTTCGCCGGATGTGATTCCGACAGAAACGTCTTTTATTATCGTCAAATTGCAGGAGAAAGCGCTGATTATTTGCAGGCGGACATTATTTCGTCGTATGCCCAATGCTCTGCGGGAAGATCGGTGTAAATGATCGTATCGATCGCGCCGTTTTCGTTCATTATCATCGCGTTGATAATTTTGACAAATTCCGCGCGTGTTATCTCCTTGTCGGGAGCGAAGGTGCCGTCCTCGTAACCGTTTATATAGCCGAGGTTTTCGAACGCGGCGATATATTTCTCCGCCCAATGACCGTTGACATCGGAGAATTTTGAAACCGCGCCGTCGTCAATCTCGATTTTAGCGATAACAGTGAGTATCTTGACAAGCTGCGCGCGCGTCAGACCAGAGCCGAGGTTCATCTCGCCGTTTTCGTCGCCGGATAAAACGCTGTATTCAGCGAGCGCCGCGGCAATCTCATCAACGCTCTGCGCACCGGTGAGATTTGTGAGCGTATATATCGAGGTGAACGCGTCGCCGCGGATAATAGCCTCGTCGGGAGCGAATTCGCTCGGCGATATGCCGCTGATGTAGCGAATCACCGACGCTTTTTCGTTCCAGCCGAAGATGAAAGGCTCGGCAGCTTCCGCTGTCTCCTCGGGTTCAGCCGACACCTCCGGTTCTGAGGTGTCAGCGGGCTTCTGCGGCAGATACTGATGCTGCTGTGAAAGGAGATACTGGAGGTAAGCAAGATAGTAGATATCTTCTTCTATGATAGTGCTGTTTCCCTCGATTATGACTTTGTTATTACCGACGGCGCTGCCGTCGGCGTTTATGTTCAATATACCTCCGCAGTAATAGCCCTCATCGGACGTGGGAGCAGGGGTTATGTTTTTTACAGTTCTGTTGTTTCGGATGATTACATTCTTAAAATTTCCGCCAGCTTGATATGATTGTGCAAAACCTACCACGCCTGACTCGTATTCAACGCCGGAAACAGTGCCGGTATTAACGCAGTTTTCGATGATTACTTCTGGGGCTTGATCACTACATTGTGATGCATTCGCATAACCGCATATACCGCCGCATTTGACGTGGTTAGTTGTATACGGATTTGGATAACTCGTTACAGAACCGCTGTTGCTGCAGTTTATAATTTCAGCGTGCGAAAGACCATAACCGAATATACCGCCGGCTGCGACGTCGATATCGTCTTTGCCATATATATCTGCACCTTCAATGTATTTGCCGGTTACATTTATACTGATATTGGCTGAGTTAGTGCAGTTTATAATTTGACATCCTGTATATGCAGCGACAATAGAAATTACATTATGACCACATATGCCGCCTGCGTCAATAAGTATACATTTATAATCTCGTAATATATTATCTTTACCGGTAATATTAATTTCAACTTTGTTATTGCAGTTAATAATTTGTGATATTTTGGAAATATTATATCCAATATTACCGCATATGCCGCCTACATAAAATTCAAAACGTTTGTTATTAATTCCACTGACATCAGCGGTTATATTACCCGCCACGGTAACATTCTTGATTTCAGCGTTGTTTATGTATCCGAATAACCCTATAGCAGCAAAGTCTGCTGATTCTTTTGTCCATTCGAAACTGATTTTCAATCCCGATATAGTGTGACTGCCGCCGTCGAATGTACCGCAGAACGTGGCGTAGGCGTTTTGGATGTACAATGAGTCACAATAACCGATGGGAGTCCATTCATGTCCGCCCAAATCGATATCGTTTGCGAGCGTTACGGTTTTGCCGCTGAAATCGTTTGATTTACCGTTGACCTGTGAAGCTACCCATGCAAGCTCGGCGGCATTATAGATCGTATAGGTATCGCCAGTCGGGTTGACTTTTGTCTGGGTACTGCCGTCCCATACGTCGGACGCAGAAACGGATATGCACATTATGGTGAAAATAGATATTATCATTACAGCAAATGATAAAATTTTTGTTCTTGTTGTCATTTCGTTTCTCCTTTTTGATATTACCCATATTATACAGTATTTCCACATATTTTTCAATAG
>JBAXZA010000235.1:0-3483 GCA_041670545.1 Eubacteriales bacterium
AATATCGAGTATATTTCGCTCACACAGCGATAAAATGCAAAAAAAGCGTCACAAAATGTGACGCTTTTTTGTGTATAATGCGTAATCTTATGCTTTGCCGGCATTTTTCGCGCTTCTGACGGTATTTTTGAGCAGCATTGTGATGGTCATGGGTCCTACGCCGCCCGGTACTGGCGTTATGTAGGATGCGACCTTTGAAACAGAATCAAAATCAACATCGCCGCAGAGCTTTCCGTTTTCGTCGCGGTCCATACCGACATCGATGACGACCGCTCCCTCTCCGACCATATCGCCAGTGATAAATTTTGCGCGTCCAATTGCGACGACGAGAATATCGGCGGAACGGGTGACTTCAGCAAGATTTTTCGTTTTCGAATGGCAGACCGTGACCGTGCCATTCGCGTGCAGCAGCAGCATTGCCATCGGTTTTCCGACGATATTGCTGCGTCCGACGACGACGCAGTTTTTGCCGCAGACATCGATTCCGCTGTGGGCGAGAAGCTCCATAACTCCTGCCGGAGTGCAGGGGAGAAAATCATAATCGCCGAGCATTATCCGTCCGACGTTGACAGTATGGAACGCATCGACATCTTTTTTGGGTGATATGCGCTCAATAACGGCGCTTTCGGAAATATGCTTGGGCAGCGGGAGCTGAACGAGAATTCCGTCGATCTTATCATCAGTATTCAAGCGGTCGATGAGAGCGAGAAGCTCGTCCTGCGCAGTCGCTTCGGGCAGCTCGTGAACCTCGGAATATATTCCGGCTTCTCCGCACGCCTTGTGTTTGTTGCGGACATATACCTGAGAAGCGGGATTCTCTCCTACTATTATCACGGCAAGACCGGGGGCGGTTTTCATAGCGGCGACCTCGGCGGCGATATCCGCGCGTATCTCGGCGGCTATCTTCTTGCCGTCAATTATTTTTGCCACAGACATTATTTGTTCTCCTTGTCATTATCCTTATCTTTTTCAGCTTCCGGAGATGCTTTTACAGCATCAATGCTGTTGTTGCCGTCAGCTTTTGTGTCATTTACAGTGTCAGCATTCAGTATATCAGCGTCTAATTGAGCAGATTCGGAAAGATTTGCGGCTGCACCGGCGGCTGTTTTAACCGATGCGCGGCGCGAGAATACTATCAGCAGTATGAGTCCCGCTATAAACGACGCTGCCGCCACAAGCTGGGATATGCGGAACTGCCCGACATAAAGGCTGTCGGTGCGAAGTCCCTCGATAAACATACGTCCGAAGCCGTACCATGTTGCATACATGAGGAATATCTGACCGTCAAAACGTTTTTTCTTATACAGCGCGTTTATTATAAAGAATCCGATGAGATTCCACAGTGATTCATATAAAAACGTCGGGTGGACGTATATAGTGTCGATGTGATAAATGTTCTGTATTCCCATACGCCATGGCAATGTGGTTTCGCCGCCGAACGCTTCAGCGTTCATAAAATTGCCCCAGCGGCCGATAGCCTGCCCGAGCATAAGCCCGGGCGAGATCATATCGAACATTTTGGTAAATTTGATTTTCTTGATCTTCGCGACGACAAACGTAGTGATCGCTCCTGCAATCACTCCGCCGTATATGGCAAGCCCGCCGTTCCATATGGCGATAACATCGTAAAAGCTGTCATATTTGATTTTATCGAGCGATGTGACGACATAATAAAGCCGTGCTCCGATTATAGAAAATATGATAAGATAAATCGCTTCGTCGAGGACGTCGTCATTCGTGATTCCCTCGAATTTCGAGCGATATAGGGCATAGAGGAAGCCAACAACAATCGCCGAGGTGACGATGATGCCATACCATGTTACAGAATGACCGAAAATACTGAAAGCGACCGAATTGACGGAAAATTCGCCTATCCCAAGCCCCGGGAATGAAATAATGCTTGTCAAAGGAAGCGCCCCCGTTAAGCGTCAAGCGGTTCGACGACCGCCATGGCGTAGTATTTTTCATTGAACATATCAAAAAGCATGGAGGTGATATATTCGAAATCGATCTCGCTGAGCACATCGGCGTAATCGAGCATATCGCCGTCGTCGAAAACATAACTGAGAAAGTTATTCGCGATATCGTCCGTGCTGTCAAAGCTCTTGACGAATCCGGCGAGAGCGACTCGCTTGCAGCGTTCAAACGCCGCGCGGTCAAGACCGTCCTGTTTTAAATTTTCGATATATTTTATAAATCTGTCATATACCTCCTCCGGCTTTTCACTTTCACCGGATATTGAGGTATATGAGTGCTGACGGCAGTTTATCGACCATGCGTCGAAGCTGGGGCTGATTAGTCCCTCCTCGTAAAGCGTGTTGTAGAAAGAACTTGTGCGCCCGAACATCATGTCGGTCAGTATAGACATTCCTGCCGTGATCTTCATGCGCTCGCGCGGATCCTGCGCGATATGATTGTTTTTTATACCGATATCGAACATGGTTTTTGAAACCTGCATTTTCTTGACCCAGCGTTTCATTGCCACCTCGTCTGTTTCCGGTTCTCCGACGCTCTCAATGCCGGGATCGGACTGTATCGGCAGGATCTTATCGGCGGCTTCAATCACCTTATCCGGATCCGCCTGACCGCAGACGACGAGCGACATATTGTGTAGGTTATAGAAGGTGTTGTAGCATTTGTAAAGAATATTGGCTGTTATATGGGATATCGATTCCACCGTGCCGGCTATTTCGAGCCGTACATTGTTCTTTGCGTACAGAGCCTTGAGCATACCGAATAATATCGCGCGTTCGGGATTGTCCTCACCCATACGTATCTCCTGCCCGATGATACCCTGTTCCTTTGCGACGGTTTCAGGGGTGAAATACGGTTTTGTGACATAATCGAGCAGTATATCAAGCGAATCGTAAAGCTTTTCGGTGCAGGAAAAAAGATAAGCCGTCATATTGAACGAAGTATAGGCGTTTGCGCACGCTCCTGTTTTCGCGAAGCGTGCAAAGGTGTCCTGACCGTCCTCGTTTTCAAACATTTTGTGCTCGAGATAGTGCGCGATGCCGTCCGGTACGACAGTATAATCCTTTTCACCCTTTAAACGGAAACGGTTGTCGACCGAACCGTATTTCGTGCCGAAAAGAGCGTAGGATACCGAAAGATCCTTAGGAAAAACATAGATATCAAGCCCGCTCTTGTGTTTTATATAATAGTATTTCTCATGAAGATACGAATTTTCATGAACAGTATAATTATTCTTCATCAGAATCAGACTCCTCTCCGCCGGAAAGCGTTCCGCGCATGAAGTAAACGGTGTCGAGCGTTATTTTTGAAGCGATCTGCGCGATATCGTCATAGGTGACCGAGCGGACAAGCTCAGACGCTTCGTCTGGCGATGTTGTAAGACCGGCGAGCATACGTCCCATATACCATGCCTCGAGTGATTCGGGGCTGTCCGATATCTCATTGTAGCCGTTGATGAGCGAACGTTTCGCGCCGTCCATTTCCTCCTCGGAAATTAGCTTGTTTTTG
>JBAXZA010000236.1:0-3473 GCA_041670545.1 Eubacteriales bacterium
CGACACGCTGCATCTGACCGCCGGAGAGCTGATTGGGCTTTTTGTGCAGATGCTCGCCAAGACCGACTTTTTTGAGCACCTCGAGCGCGCGTTCATGCTTTTCGGCGGCTGCGACGCCCGAAAGTGTCATGCCAAGCTCGACGTTCGCGACGATCGAAAGATGCGAGATGAGATTATAGCTTTGAAAAACGAAGCCGACGGAATTGTTGCGGTAGGCGTCCCAGTCGCGGTCTTTGAAATCGCGGGTGGATTTACCCTTGATGATCAGATCGCCGCTGTCGTAGCGGTCAAGCCCGCCGATTATGTTCAGGCAGGTGGTCTTGCCGCTTCCGCTCGTGCCGAGAATGGCGACAAATTCGCGTTCGCGGAAAGCGACGGAAATGCCGTCGAGCGCCCTTGTTTCAATATCGCCGACATGATAGGTTTTGCGTATATCGCGAAGCTCCAGCATATGTGTATCCTTTCGGGTATAAAATTTGTTTTGATTTTATTATTATACATTTTTAATATCAAGCGCCCGTTAATTAAAATCGTTGATATTATTAATACTGTATTTTCTTTTTGTAAACACGTTTTCAGTATATTCGATGAGATTTAACGAAATATTGTATAAATATAAATATGAATATGATAAAATATCAAATAATGAAGTCCGGCTTTCCGGACGAAAAAACGGTGGTATATTTATGAAAACAATAGAAGAAGTGCGCGAAATGTTTGAAAAGGATCGTTTCGCGACGGAAAACGGCGCGCGGATAATATCGGTGGAGCATCTCGGCGCCGTCTGCACGCTGACGCTCGAGCCGCGTCATTACAACGCCATGGGCGCGGTGATGGGCGGGGTGTATTTTACCCTCGCGGATTTCGCCTTTGCGGTGGCGTCAAACTGGGAAACGCCGGGAGCGGTATCGCTTTCGACCAATATAACGTTTCTCTCCTCCGCAAAAGGCAGAACGCTGACGGCGAAGGCATCGTGCGAGAAGGACGGACGTTCGACCTGCTGCTATCGCGTAGAGGTTTCGGACGAATTCAATCTGTTGTCCGTCGTCACGGTAACAGGGTATAAGCTGCACTGACAGCCCGCACGCGTGGCGATTTTACGAACAAGCACTAAAAAAGGGGCATATTTAATGATAAAAACAAATGTGACGCGGCTGCTTACCGCGTCAAAAATCGAATTTGAAACAAAGGAATATGAGGTCGACGAGAGCGATCTCTCGGGCGTTCACGCCGCCGCCGCGATGGGTGTTGACTGCGCGGACGTTTATAAAACGCTCGTACTTCACGGCGAGCGTCACGGTTATTTTGTCTGCGTAATACCTGTCGCCGACGAGGTCGATCTGAAAAAGGCGGCAGTTGCGGAGGGCGAGAAAAAATGCGAGCTTATCCCGATGAAGGATCTGCTCGCGGTTACCGGATATATACGCGGCGGCTGCTCACCCGTCGGAATGAAGAAGAAATTCCCGACCTTTATCGATGTAAAATGTTTAATGCGCGAAAAAATCGCTGTCAGCGCCGGACAGCGCGGAGTGCAGATAGTATTAGCTCCAGCTGCGCTTATAAATTTTGTCGGAGCGAAATCTGCCGATATAACAAGGGACGCGCAGTAGTAAAGCTCCGCGCAATAACGAAAAAACACCTCCGAAAACGTTTTCGGAGGTGTTTTGCGTATGCTTTTAAGGCTCGATATATCTCGGCGCATCTTCGGGGATTATGACCGCTTGTTTTTCAGTGTCATAAATTAGCGTATCGACTGGACATGAGGTTATTGTGAGATCGTCTGAATAAATAACATATTTCAGATTGGGCAGAGCGGAGAGAGCGTCAAGCTCGAGCGAGCTGTCCTCGGCAAATTTCTTTTCGCAGGCGCCGCTGTCGATCAGAATGCCCAATATAAGCGCGTTTTCGCGTGGCGACGCGTAAGGATCGTAGATATAGACTGCCGTGCCGTCCGCCGTCTGCGGGAAAATCGTCATCATTTCAGCCGCTCCTATGCCTGTGAGCAACTCGTTATTTGGATCCTTGAGAGTATAAAACGCGTTCAATTTGCGCAGTTTGTTTTCCTTCTCTTCGGTGATATTTTCATCGTTGTAGCCGAGTATTCTAAGCGTCTGATAATCAAAACGGTTCTTTTTGCATTCACGTTCCAGAGCGCCGCCCCATTTGCTTCCGTTCACATAAACATCGAGCAGCAAACCGCCGTGTCCTGCCGTGATTCCATTTAGATTCAGTGAACCGTCCTCGTTGAGTGTAAAATATTCGTTGTCATATTCGGCGCTTTTATAAATATTGATCGAATATATGCCCTCGAGCATAGCCGTGGTCAGCTTGTCGGCGTCGGTGATGCCGTAATACGCGCGGATGGCGTCGTCGATATACGACGGCAGCTTAACGTCTGCGGTCTTAGCGGCGGCGGCTGTTCCGTTCATACCGCATGACGACATGACGAGCGCGGACGATGTTAGCATCAGCGCGCAGCAGAGTATGACGGATAACAAATGTTTTATCGACAGCTTGATGTTTTTCATGTTTTCATATCTCCTTAGAATAAAATCGCGCGCGCTTGTGCGGAACGGCAGCGAAATCGACAGTCCCCCGCCGACGCTTTCGCAGGAGCGCGAAGCTTCATCAATTAGTATTTCGAGATACTGCGGACGGACATTTCCGCCCATGAGCCTCATAACGGCAGCGTCGCATCCAAGCTCGATATCCTCGGACATGACGCGCAAAACGGCGCGGAGCAGGGGATTGAACCAATGTATCGACCGGACGGCGCATATCGAGAGCTTAGCCGCCATATCGCCGCGTTTTATATGACACAGCTCGTGCGCGAGGGTAAGGCGAACCCGCCGCTCGTCAAGGCTGTAGCCGCAAAGCCGCTGCGGAACATATATCTGTGGATGCAGTATACCGCGTGTGAACGGCGAAACGTCGACAGCACCGTCAATTATGTGAACGCTTACCCGGCGTTTTATGCGCAGCGCGGTGCATAGAACCTCGCATTCATCGTAAATACCGCCGTCTGTCACCTCATATGACAGTGCGGACAGCGCCCGCGAGAGCGAAAGCCCACGGCAGACCGCAGACGTTGCGGATGCGGCGGCGCCGACGAGCCATACGGCGAATAAAATAGCGGGTGCAGAAGATATGAGCTTCAAGGCGAACGACGCTGCTACGGAGGCGCGGTTTGTCTGCGAGGGATTAGGCGAAGCGGAAACATCATCAGACGCGTTTTGGGCTGCCGGTGCGTCGAAGGCGTTATCGGATACCTGCGGCACATTATCGCCAACAGCGGCGTTTTCCGCGGCATAACGGTTGACAAAGACCTGAGCGTCGTCAATATTGATCAAAACGGCTGGCATTCCGAAGCGAAGCGGTAAAACAGCGCTCAGCAGCACGACCGCCCACACGGCGCGCATACCCCATTCGCGCCCGCGCAGGATAAATTTCCGGAATAGCATCGCGCACGCTGC
>JBAXZA010000237.1:0-3464 GCA_041670545.1 Eubacteriales bacterium
CTGCACCTACAACCGCACGCACGCGGAATGCACCATTTACGCTCTCGAGCACGGCGTTAACGTCCTGCTTGAGAAGCCTATGTGCGTTACCATCGAGGAAGCTGCGGCTATCTGCCGCGCCGAGAAGAAGAGCGGCAAGGTTCTTTCCATCGGCTTCCAGCCCCGTTTTGACGCCAATATGCAGATGATCAAGAAGATCGTCCAGAGCGGCGCGCTCGGCGAGGTATATTACATACAGACAGGCGGAGGACGCCGCCGCGGTATCCCCTGCTCGACCTTTATCGAGGACAGAACCGCCGGCATCGGCGCTCTTGGCGATATCGGCTGCTATTCGCTCGATATGGTGCTCAACGCCATCGGTTATCCTAAGCCTCTTACCGTTTCCGGCTACAAGAGCGCTTTCTTCGGCACCTCCACCGATATTCTTTCCGAATATGACGCCAAGCGCTTCAATGTCGACGATTTCGCCGCCGCTTTCATACGTCTTGAGGGTGGAATTATCCTCGATTTCCGTATCGCGTGGGCGATGAATATCGACTCCCCCGGCGACACTATAATCCTCGGCAAGAAAGCGGGACTCCGTATCCCCTCCACCGACTGCTGGAACGGCTCGGTCGGCGGCCCTATGAAGATTTACAGCCAGGTTGCCGGCGCGCAGGTCGAAACCGTTATTCCGATACTGCAGAACAGCGGCAAGATGGGTCTTTTCGACCGCAAAATACGCTCGTTCCTCGACGCCGTCAAGACCGGCGGTCCGTCCCCCGTTCCGTCCAGCCAGATCATCTATAATCAGGCTATTATCGATGGTATCGTGAAAAGCTCGAACGCGGGTCACGAGATCGAGATCGTTATCCCCGAAATCTAATAACTGCATAAACGGACGCGGCGCGCTGCGTAGGCTTCGCTTTGAGCGGACGTTTCGAGCGGCTGACGGCGTGAGTGCAGGATAAGCAAATGACCGGACTATCCGTCCGGTCATTTGCGGTTTTATAGCCCTTTTAAACGTTAAAAATAAATTATGACAGTGCCGCATAATCAATATTATCATGGAGAAGAATGATGTTCTGCCAATGTACCTCGATGGTAATGTGATATTGTGAATATGCGGCGCTGCTTTAAAAGCCGGGAGACAATACCGATGAAAATGCGATTTATCCAGCTGACTTCGTTTATTATCGCCATGACTATACTGATCACCCTGCTCGCGTCGTGCGATGTTGCGTTCGATTCCGTCACTCTGCCGCCAGAAACCGACGCGCCGGAAACGATTGCGGCACCTGTGACCACCAAGGCGGAAACCACCAAAGCGCAGACGACAAAGGTCGAAACAACCGCGGAGGAAACAACAGCTGAGGAAGTACGGACTCAGGGCTTGGTTATATCGGTCGATAAAACGGCTTATGCCGAGCAGACCAAGACGCCCAAGGTGATAAATAAGATCAACACCTCGCCGACGACGGTCTGCATTTCGGGAAGCTGCGAGCGCGGCTCTACCATCATTGTGCGCGGCGGGCCGGACGATGTATCGTTTGAAGCCGACGGCATATATTTTCTCGGAACGTTCGAGGTTTATCCGTCCGGCAGCACCGATGTCGTTGTGACGGCTAAAGCGGACGGCAAATCGGAGAGCGAGGGCGTGGTAGTCCATGCGCGCTACAACAAATCTGCGGTTCAGCTGCGCGACGACGCTTATGAAGTCGTGGTAGGACTTGATTCGCAGGGACATCTGATATCGTCCATTCCCGACTACGAGGGGACTAATCTGCTCGTCGACGGGCAGATATCCGGTCTTGCCAAAAACGTTTCCGACCGTGTGAAATGGCTTTCGGAGAACACCAGCGGCGCGGAGATCATTTATCTGATCGTCCCAAGCTCCACGGTGCTGTTCCCCGAAACCGTGCCGGCGAAATATACGGCGAGCAAACAGACGACCTCGCGCAAGGAGCAGTTTACAAAGGCTGTTGTGGCGGGCGGCGCGACCGTTATCGACGCTACCGACGCGCTGATATCGCACAAGAGCGATCCGGTCAAGCTGTTTCACAAAACAGACAGCCATTGGACGGAATACGGCGCGTGGATAGCCTATACCGAGCTTTTCAGCTACATTTCACAGCGTTTTCCGGCGGCGGCGCCGAGGGCGTTTGAGGATATGGGCTTTTATACAAAGGACGTCGACGGCGGCGATATGCCCTTTTACCTCGAATTCGACTGCGCCGACTGCCGCGAGGTCGCGGTTTTCGCGTCGCCCGTGATACCAATGCCTACGACGACGCTCAAATTCAGAACCGCTGACACACTGCTCATGAATCACGAAACCACTCCGGCGTCCGCGACCATAAAAAATACAGTTTCCGAAAACTATACGGAGCTTCCGACGGCGTATGTCTACCGCGATTCCTATTGCATCGCGCTTTATGATATGCTTGCCGAACGCTTCTCGGTCACCGATTACCGCGGAATGTGGGATTACAGCTTCGATAAATCCGCCATCAAGAGCGCCAATCCCGATTATGTCCTCTATATAATCGCCGAACGCAATCTCGGCGAGCTTCTTTATTGAGGACGAGGACAGTTGCGCGGCATTTCAAGGCGTCATGCGTCAATCTTTCATTTATAAATATAAAAACACAAAACCCGGGGCGATTGCCGCTCCGGGTTTTGCTGTGCGCTTTACTGCACCGAATTGCCCTCGCGCGTGAAAAATCCGCGAGGATAGTGGCAGGTGGGGCAGACCTCTGGCGCTTCCTTCGCGCTCACGATGAAGCCGCAGTTCAGACATATCCACTTGACTTCGTTGTCGTCGGTGAACGAACGCCCCTTTTGGATCACGTCGAGTCTGCCGCGATAGCGCTGTTCGTGTGTTTTTTCGATGGAAGCGACACGGCGGAACATCTCCGCGATCTCTGTGAAGCCCTCGCTGTCGGCGGTTTTTGCGAAGCCGTCGTACAAATCTGACCATTCGTAATGCTCGCCGCCAGCCGCAGCTTCGATATTCGCGGCGGTGTCCTCGATTCCGCCGAGATATTTGAACCATATCTCCGCGTGCTCCTTTTCGTTTGATGCGGTGGCGTCAAAAACGCGCGAGATATCGACATAGCCGTCGTCGACAGCCTTCGACGAATACCATGTGTACTTCAGATAAGCCTGCGATTCGCCAGCGAGCGCGGAAAACAGATTTTTTTCGGTTTGAGTGCCGGATATCTTAGGAAAAGGCATATTTCCCATAATAAAATCCTCCAAAAAAATACTTTCGCCGTGAAATTTCTTTGACGGCAAAAGTATTGACCCTTTTGAGGAAAAGTATTCGGTTGTACAGATACAGGTCACATCAAAAATCTTCAGCAATCAGCCAATACAGATAACGTGAGTTCGACGAGGGCAGGTACGCGGCTTTTATATGGCGGCTTGCGAGCCGCCTTGGAAAAAGCCTGGCAAAAAGCTTTAATAAAAAAGTTTCTTACAGA
>JBAXZA010000238.1:0-3443 GCA_041670545.1 Eubacteriales bacterium
GCTGTAAGGCTGACGCATTTTCCAAGCGGAATTATCATCGAATGTCAGGACGAGCGAAGCCAGTTAAAAAACCGTGACAAGGCGATGAAGCTCCTGCGCGCGCGCCTTTACGATAAAATGCGCAGCGAACAGAGCGAAAAGATAGCTTCCGAACGGCGCAGTCAGGTTGGTACGGGCGACCGGAGCGAGCGGATACGCACCTACAATTATCCGCAGGGAAGAGTGACCGATCACCGCATTGGTCTTACGCTTTACAGCTTAGAAAATTTTCTCAACGGAGATATCGGCGAAATGCTCGATGCGCTCGCGACTGCCGACACCGCCGAAAGACTGAATAACGGAGAGCTTTAATATAATGGAAACTAAAATGCTGACAACCGCAGAGGAGGATTTATCCTTTGCGGCGTCGGTGATAAAAAACGGAGGCTTATGCGCGTTCCCGACCGAAACTGTATATGGTTTGGGAGGAAACGCGCTGAATCCCGGCGCGGCGCACGATATTTACGCCGCCAAAGGGCGTCCGAGCGACAATCCGCTGATAATACACATTGCTAATGCCGCCGACGCTGAAAAATATTGTTATCCTACCGAAGAATTTTACCGTCTTGCGGAAATATTCCTCCCCGGACCGCTCACAATGATACTCGAAAAACGCGATATTATCCCTCCTGAGGTGACGGCGGGGCTTGACAGCGTCGCGGTGCGCATACCGTCAAATCCTGTCGCAAGACGTCTGATCGAGCTATCCGGCGTTCCGATAGCGGCTCCGTCGGCTAATTTATCGGGCAAACCCAGTCCTACGACGGCGAAGCACGTTTTCGACGACATGAACGGACGAATAGAATGTATCATTGACGGCGGCGAATGCGACATCGGACTCGAATCGACAATAATCAAGCTGACAGGCGACGGCGCGGTGCTGCTTCGTCCGGGCGGGGTTACATATGAGCAGCTCTGCGGCGCGCTCGGCGCAGATAAGGTCATAATCGGCGATTCAGTCACGGGAAAATTCGAGGGCAAGCCCATTGCTCCCGGAATGAAATACCGTCATTACGCCCCCGACGCGCCGGTGTTTCTCATCGACGGCGGCGACGCGGAGGTATGCGCCTATATTGAGCAAAAATACGCTGAATCCGGCGAAAAGCGCGTCGGGATACTATGCTACGACGAGGATATCGCTCTCCGAACGCTTGACGGCGCTGAAACCATGGGCAAAAAGTCGGACAGCCGCGCGCAGGCGCATCTGCTGTTCGACCGTCTGCGCGCCTTCCATGGCGTCGACGTCATATATTCACGCCTGCCGTCTAAGGACGGTATCGGGCTTGCCGTATACAATCGTTTGATAAAAGCGGCGGGCTTTCACATTATTAAAGTATAAAAAAGGAACTTGCAATGCCGAAGAAAAAGACCGAGGACAGAAAAGCAAGCGGTATTTCCGCGGAAATAACGCCGCAGATCATAACAGACACAATAGAAAAAAATTTCATGCCGTATGCGATGAGCGTTATCGTTTCACGCGCCATACCTGAGATCGACGGCTTCAAGCCGTCGCACCGCAAGCTGCTCTATACGATGTACAAAATGGGACTGCTTACCGGTACGAAGACAAAAAGCGCAAATGTCGTTGGTCAGACCATGCATCTCAACCCTCATGGCGGCGACGCTATATACGCTACTCTCGTAAGGCTCACACGCGGAAACGAAACCCTGCTTCATCCGTTTATCGACTCAAAGGGCAGCTTCGGCAAGCATTACAGCTCCGATATGGCATATGCCGCACAGCGTTATACCGAATGTAAGCTCGACAGCTTCTGCGCGGAGATATTCCGCGGCATCAACGCCGACGCGGTCGATTTTATCCCCAATTACGATAACACAACGACCGAGCCGGTATTATTGCCAGTGGCGTTCCCTAATATATTAGTAACACCCAGCCTTGGAATAGCGGTAGGAATGACGAGTAAAATATGCTCGTTCAACCTCGCAGAGATCTGCGATGGTGCGGTACAGCTGCTTCGAAACGACAGCACCACAGTTGAGCAGCTGCTCGATATTATTAAAGCGCCCGATTTTTCCGGCGGCGGCGATCTCATCTACAACCGCTCGCAGCTGCTCGATATATATAAAACTGGACGCGGCGGAATCAAGCTGCGCGCAAAATATGTCTACGACGCCAAAGCCAACTGTATAGATATCATTCAGATACCATATTCCACTACCATCGAGCTGATTCTAAAACGGATAACCGACCTCGTCAAGGACGGAAAATTCAAGGAAATTACCGATTTCCGCGACGAGATAGATCTGAGCGGTTTTAAACTGACACTCGATCTGCGGCGCGGCGTCGATCCGGATAAGCTGATGCTGAAGCTGTTCCGGCAAACGCCGCTGGAGGACAGCTTCGACTGCAATTTCAATGTTCTGATCGACGGCGCTCCGCAGCAGCTCGGAATAAGAGATCTGCTTTGCGAATGGATTAAATTCCGGGTAAAAACTGTTCGCCGCGAGCTTTCCTTCGAGCTTGAACGTAAACGGGACAAGCTGCATCTGCTGCTTGGACTCGGAAAGATACTGCTCGATATCGACCGAGCGGTCAAAATCGTGCGCGAAACAAAGCTTGAAAAGGACGTAGTGGCGAACCTGATGAGCGGCTTTGGCATCGATCAGATACAGGCGGATTATATCGCTGAGATCAAGCTGCGCAATCTCAACCGTGAATATATCCTCAACCGTATCAAAGAAATCGAGGAGCTTCAAAATGAGATCGCCGAGCTTGAGAGCAAAATATCGAGCGAGGAAAAGCTCAAAGCGCATATTGTTTCACAGCTCAAGGAGATAAAGAAAAAATACGCGCGTCCGCGTCAGACGAATATCGTTTTTGAGGAGGACATCGAAACCTACACTGAGGACGAGCCTGAGGACGATATCCGCGTCCGTGTCATGCTTACCAACGAAGGTTATTTCAAGAAGATAACCCTTCAGTCGCTGCGCGGCAATGACGAGCATAAGCTCAAAGAGGAAGATTTCGTCAGCATCGATGTTGAAGCGTCAAATTCCGACGAGCTGCTGTTCGTGTCGGATAAGGCGCAGATATACAAAGCGAAGGTTTCGGATTTTGATACTGTCAAGGCGTCCGAGCTGGGAGATTATATTCCGACCAAGCTGGCGTTTGACGATGGCGAACGCGTTATTACGATGAAGGTCGTCAAAACCTATAAGGAAAGCGAGAATGTTGTTTATATATTTGAAAACGGCAAGGGCGTGCGCGTTCCGATAACGTCTTATGAAACCAAAACCAACCGCCGCAAGCTGACCGCCGCCTATTCGGACGCTTCAAAGCCTGTTGGAGTGTTTTTTGAGGAAAAACCGTTCGATATCCTGCTTATAACCAATGCCGGACGCGTTGCACTGATAAACAGCTCGCTCATATCAGTAAAATCTAC
>JBAXZA010000239.1:0-3443 GCA_041670545.1 Eubacteriales bacterium
ATCGGCTATGCTCCCTGTATCAACCACGGCATCAAGGGCGGTCTGACCGGCTCTATGTCCGAGGCTAAGCGCGCCGTTGACGCGGGCTATTGGTTCAACTTCCGCTTCAATCCTACCTCCGAAGCTCCCTTCACGATGGATTCCAAGGCGCCCACAACGTCTTATAAGGACTTCATCATGAGCGAAACCCGTTACAGCGCCCTCACACGTCTTTTCCCCGATCGCGCTGCGGATCTGTTCGATAAGGCAGGCAAGCAGGCTGAGGATAAGTATAACAAGCTCAGCAATATGTCCAAGCTCTACGACAAGGAATAATCCGGTCGTAAAACAGAAATAATACCCGCGAACACGGTTTAACGCCGGTTCTCGGTCAGCCCCGCGCGGAATTTATGCCGCGCGGGGTATTTTTTATTTTTTAACATACAATATTATGTTTAAATCAATTTGACAGTCGGAAAGTATTGTAAAAATACGAAAAATGTGCTATTATATATAAAACCCCGGGTATAAAAAATGCTCGGAGCAAAAAGCATATATATGGCGCGGACGCAGGAAACCTCTGAATAATGTGAAATCATTTACATCAATGTTGAAATACAAAGTCTGAACACCCTTGATTTTAACAAACAAGACCGTGTAAATATACAGTATTGATTTAAAACGCAGATGGAATTTCCTGTAATTTTCCGCTTGTGAGCAAATCGTTTTTATGAAATGAAATTGTACATAGTGAACGAATAAAATGTTGAAAATTGTAAGATTTGTTATCCTGACGTCAGCCGCTCTTATGACGCTGTGCGCCTTATCCTGCTCCCATACCGCCGAAACCGCCGCGCTTTACATCGACAATAATAAATTCGGCGAATATATGCGCTGCGCGGCGTCACGGTCGTTTTCCGACGGCGAATACGGACATGACATTCTGCCCGCCACCTGCACGGAGGGAGAACGCTGTTCCAAATGCGGCGAGATATTCACCCCGCCGCTCGGACATGAAATAGTTGAAGCGGACTGCACCTCGCCTCAGCACTGCGATCGCTGCGGAGAAACCTTCGGCGAAGCGCTCGGTCACGAAATAACACCGCTCACCTGTACCGAGGACAGCCGCTGCACACGATGCGGTATGATATTCGAAATCGCGCCGGGGCATGATTTAACCGAAGCCGATTGTGAAAATCCGTCCTGCTGCAAACGCTGCGGAGACATAATCGCGCCGGCGCTCGGTCACGATTACACCGAAGCCGACTGTACTCACGCGTCCTATTGCCGGCGCTGCCGGGCGGTTGGCGAAAGCGCTCTCGGTCACGATTTCGCAATGACCGAGGTCGATGATGCCAGCTGCACCTCGGACGGCACGGAGGTTTACACCTGTTCACGCTGTGATTATTCCTTCACGCTTCCGATCATGTCGGAGGGGCATGATTATTCCGGCGGCGATATATGTCCGGTCTGCGGAATGACTCGGACGTTTATCGCGGCTGATGTTCTCTATCAGGGGGAGGAATATCCGAACGGCTGTGAGAGCGTCACGGCGGTGATGGCGCTGCGGCATATCGGCGTAAACATTTCGGCGGGGAGCTTCATCGAAAAATTTCTCGATAAAGCGTCAAAACCGGATTATGATGCGAAAAAACCTACCGCGCAGAGTCCGTATGATTATTATATTGGAGATCCGACGAGCGATGACGGTTATTACTGCTTCGCTCCGGTCGTCGTAAAGGCGGTAAATAAGCTGTCCTCCGCTCACGCCGAATTCATAAATACCATGACACTCGAACAGCTCTGTAAAAAATACGTCAAAAACGGAACTCCGGTCGTCATATGGGCGACAAAATCTATGAATACGCTGAAAATGTCGCAGGCGTCGTGGTATCTCAAAAAATCCGGCAAAAAATATCAGCTGATCGCGAATCTGCATTGTATGCTGCTCACCGGCTGGGACGACGATTATTTCTATTTCAACGATCCGCTCACAGGAACGGTGTTTTACGACAGAACTGCGTCTGAATCGGCGTTTAAATCGCTCAATTCGCAGGCTGTCGTGATCACAGCAGTGAAAAAAACGTTAGATTAAGCCGTAAGATGTGAGATATGAGCATTACAAACAGCTTGTATGGCTGTAACAAAACAGAATATATAACAAAAAACCATGCCGTCAGGCATGGTTTTCGGTTTTAGGCTGCAAAATACCATCGGTAAAGCGCAGTACAACGTCGGCGCTCTCCATAACGGTGATGTCGTGTGTGACGACGATGACGCACATATTGCGTTCGTGTGCAAGGGCGGAGAGCAGCGCGATGATGTTGTCGCTGTTTTCTCCGTCGAGGTTTCCGGTAGGCTCGTCGGCTAAAATAAGCCGGCGTTCCATTGTGAGCGCACGGGCGATGGCGACGCGCTGCTGTTCGCCTCCGCTCAGCCGTGAGGGATAGCGGTCGAGCAGCGTATCTGGAAGCGCCACCTGATGCGCCAGCTCAACAGCCTTTGCGCGCGCTTCTTTTTTTGGTACATGACAAAGCTCCATCGGATATATTATATTTTCAAGCGCGGTAAGCAGCGGAAACAGGCTGAAATTCTGATAGATAACGGCGACGTTTCGTCTGCGGTAAACGTTTAGATTGAGCTTGCCGGTTGGAGTGCCGTCGAATAAAACCTGACCGTCCTTGGGCAGATCGAGTCCGGCCATAAGCGATAGCAGTGTGCTTTTGCCGCTGCCGGATTTACCGATAACAGAATAAAACGTTCCTTGCTCGAATTGCGCGTCAACGCCGCGCAAAATGTCGCGCGACTGCGATTTTTTATCGGAATTGTAGCTGTATCGGACGTTTTTTAGTTCAAGTATGGCCATTTTATTCCTCTCCTTTGAGTTTGTCTGTAACGGGACTGCGCATGGCGGAGCTTATCGCGGCGGCGCTGCCGAACAGCCAGATCAAAAAGAACGCCGCGCTTAGTATAACCGCCAAAATCTGCACCGCGGAGCTGTTAAGATAACAAACCGCGAAACCGAGCAGGACACCGACCGCGCATAGCAATAGCTGCTCATCAAAAAAACAGAAGAATATCCGCACACCGGATGCGCCCTGCGCCCTCATTACCGCGCTCTCATAGCGCCGTGTGCCGATGGAAATGCGCGGAACAAGCACCGCGAGCAGCAAAACCAGCGCGAATACGATCGGAAAAGCGCGATCCATATACCAAATTCGCTGTGAAATGGCGTTGGCGGAGCTTAAATAAGCGGCGTCGGAGAGCATAACGAAGCACCGGATCGAGTCTATCAGGTTGACGCCGGAATATCCGAGCTTGTTCATATAAAGCTTAAAATGTTCAAGCTGCGAAGCGCTTTTAAGTTCAAAGCTCAGGCTTGAAAGAACGTTGTTTTTGTATTCGTCTGCGTTCCCGTCAATAAGCGCTTGCTTGGGCAGATAGCGGGACAGCGGGCAATAGAT
>JBAXZA010000240.1:0-3418 GCA_041670545.1 Eubacteriales bacterium
GAGGAGATCGTCGGAAACATATACGACGAATCGGATAAAAAGGAAGTCCAGGAGATAACCAAGCTTGCCGACGATTCATGGCGAGTCGCCGGAACAGTGCCGCTCGACGAGCTTTCAGACGAGCTTAAAATCGAGCTTGACGTCGGCGACGAGGATTACGGCACGCTTGGCGGACTCGTTTTCAGCTGCTTATCGCAGATACCCGACGACGGCTCGCACCCTGTCGTTCAAACGCACGGGCTTGAGATACGAGTCGACGAGATCACCGACCACCGTATCGAATGGGCGACCGTCAAAAAGCTGCCCGAGCCGGCAGATGAAGAAGATAACAGCGACGACAATGTCGACTGACATCGACATACGTCGACTGACATCGGCATACGTCGCCGCATATCATCTTAATGTATAATTGCACATTTCTTAAACGTTCCTTAATAATACGCGGCGGAACATTCGCTGTCAAAACGCGTCATATTATATGAAGCGCCGGCAGATTCCCTGCTCTTATAACCGCCTTCGGGCGGTTTTTGCGTTCTGCCGTTCGATCAATTCAACTCGGAATATATCCGGAACCGGAGGGTTCATAATGAAAGCATTCTTTAAACGTATTTACAGCGCGGCGACAAAGCATTACGCCGCCTGCTGCGGCGTGTGGGCGCTGCTGCTCACCTTTATCGTCGAAATATTGTCAAGACACGGATTCTCTGGCGCGTTTATGTATATAACAGCTCATCCCATACTTTTTTTATACAACGCGCTGATCATTTTCGCGATGTTCTCCGTCACCCTGCTCGCGTCGCGGCGGATATTTTATTTCACGCTGATTTCCGTCCTATGGCTCACGCTCGGCATCGTCAACTGTTTTCTGCTGTCGTACCGCGCCGCGCCGCTGTCGCTCACCGATTTCAGAGTGTTCACCGCCGCGCTCGGACTTATCAATATTTATATGACGCCGTGGCAGATCGTTCTTTCTGCCGCCGGAATACTGACGGCGTTAACGCTGCTCGTGCTGATGTTTATACGCGCGCCCCGCTTTAAAAGCCCGCTGCGCCACAGCGTTGTGACCGTCTGCTGTACCCTGCTTTCGCTCGCGCTCACCACCGGAATAGGCATTTCGGCGCACAAGCTCGACGGTGAAGCGATGGAGGAAAATCTCGCGGGAGCTTATGACAGCTACGGCTTCGCCTATTGCTTTTCGCGTTCGGTGATCGAGCGCGGAATCACAAAGCCGCATGATTATTCCGAGGAAACCGTCGACCGTATAATGGAGAGCATACAGGACGGCGAGGCAGCCCAGACCTTAGCAGATACCGAAGCGGAGACATCCTCTCCGGTATCCGGAAGCACCTCCTCCGACGGCAATGAGCGCCCGGACATCATATTTTTACAGCTTGAATCATTTATCGACGTCGATACGCTCGATGCCGTCGGCGTTTCGGAAAATCCGACGCCTTATTATAAATATCTCAAGGAAAATTATCCGTCCGGACGGCTTACGACTCCGGTCATGGGCGCTGGAACGGTATATACAGAATTTGAGATGCTCACCGGTATAAGCGTCCGCCTTTTCGGACTCGGCGAATGTCCTTATTATACGGTGCTTAACGATACTGCCTGCGAAAGCATTGCCTACGATCTCAGACCCTACGGCTACACCTCGCACGCCATACACAACAACACCGCAACCTTTTACGACCGGGATACCGTCTATCCGAACCTTGGCTTCGACACCTTTACTCCGATAGAATACATGAGCGATATTGAACGCAATCCGCTCGGCTGGGCGAAGGACAGCGTCCTCACCGGCGAAATCGCAAAGGCGCTCGATTCGACGGAGGGCAGCGATTTTATCTACACCGTATCGGTGCAGTGCCACGGCAGATACGATTCCGAATACACAGCGCAGCCCGGAGATATCACGGCGTGGCTGGACAGCGGCTATACGCGTGAAAATTATCCGGACGCCGACGCCGAAAAAATCACAGGATTTGAAAATTCGCTTACTTATTATGTAAATGAGGAACGCGAGGTCGACGATTTTATGCGCGGGCTGACTGAATATCTTGAAAAACGCGAAAAACCCGCCGTTATTGTCATGTTCGGCGATCATATGCCGGATTTCGGACTTGCCGGCGATCTGACGAACGATGAATTCACTCCATACGACACCGAATATGTCATCTGGTCGAATTTCAGCGTTGAAGCTGACGACGCCGACCTCTATGCCTATGAGCTGTCCGCGCGCGTCTGTGGTCTGCTCGGTTACAGCGGCGGCGCTATCATGGAGCTGCATCAGAGCTTCGGCGCAGATATCCCCGCGATGACGACGCTCGCCTACGATATGCTGTACGGCGGCGAATATTTTAAAAATTGTATGCCCGACGGCTTTATTCATACGGATACGCCGGTTTATTCTCCCTCACAGATGTCGCTCGGCGCGGGTAAAATCACCGTGAGCGGAGCGTATACGGCGGGCGGCAGACTGTACGTCACAGGCAAGGGCTTCACCGAATACAGTGTGATAACGGTGGACGGAACCGACCATGAAACCGAATATATATCACCGACGCTTTTGTGCGCAGATCTCGGTCTTACCTCACGCAATTCCCTCATCGCGGCGACGCAGAAAACCGAGGGCGGCAAAGCGCTGTCGCATACAAACGAAGTCCGCGTGTCCTCCCCGGTAAACGGAATCACCGACACCTTTTACGAATTGTTTTCAAATGCGTATTCATAAAAATGAAACACATCATCGCCGCGAAAGGACATTTTATACCGCAGAAGGCTCATATACGGCGAATGTGCGGCGCAAATATTATTTTTTATGAAAAAGTCCTTGACAAATGCCGGACGTTATGATATAATAATCGACGGTAACGAGCTTAGCGGCTTTTGGAGAGATGGCTGAGCTGGTCTAAGGCGCACGACTGGAAATCGTGTTTGGGCTTATACCCCAACTAGGGTTCAAATCCCTATCTCTCCGCCATAGAAATGCGCTGTTGATTCAACAGCGCATTTTTCATTATAACGGCACCTCGCCCCTCAAATGCCGGCGCCGCGCGTTTTATCATCATAAACGACGTTCGAAATACAACGATTTTATCACACCGGAGATTATAATTATGAAAAAAGTCATGCTTGTGTTCGGCACACGCCCCGAAGCCATCAAGATGTGTCCGCTTGTAAACGAGCTAAAACGCCGCGCCGGAATTGAAACCGTCGTCTGCGTAACCGGACAGCACCGCGAAATGCTGGACAGCGTTCTCAACGCGTTTTCAGTCGTCCCAGACCACGATCTCGCGATAATGAAAAGCGGTCAGACGCTGTTCGATATCACAACAAACATTCTCGAGCGGATAAAAGCTGTGCTTGAAGAAGTCAAGCCGGATATCGTGCTCGTCCACGGCGACACCTCCAC
>JBAXZA010000241.1:0-3413 GCA_041670545.1 Eubacteriales bacterium
AACCGGTCATACGTCAATAGTCAAAACCGCCCCGCGCTCTTTATTCCGATGAAAACGGAACAGAGAACGCGGGGCGACGTTTTTTTGCGTGCGGAACAGTCAATGTTCCGTATCGCCTTTATCCGCGGTGTTTTGCGGCTCATCACCTTTGAGGGCGATGCACTGTGTCAGCGCGGCGTAGAGCTTCTGCGGCTCTATCGGCTTTGTCAGATGAGCGTTCATTCCCGCGTTCTGCGTTTTATCCTGATCCTCCGCGAACGCGTCCGCCGTCATGGCGATTATCGGAACGTTTTTCGCGTCGGCGCGTTTCAGACTGCGGATATACTCCGCCGCCTCAAGCCCGTCCATGACCGGCATTCGGACGTCCATCAGTATCGCATCGAAGTGACCGACCTCCGAAGCGATGAATTTATCAGCCGCTTCTCTGCCGTTTTCCGCGATAGTCACCTCGGCGCCGCGCCGCTCGAGCAGACGCTGAGCGACGATGATATTCAGCTTATTATCCTCAACGAGCAGTACCCGCCGCCCCGCAAGGCTCACCTGAGCGGCGCTCTCCTCCGCTTGAGTATCGGCGTCTGCCCGCCCGACGTAGAGATCGACCGTGAATTCCGTACCTCTGCCAAGCTCGCTTTTCACCTTGATATCGCCGTCCATCATATCGACCAGATTCTTGACGATCGCGAGTCCGAGCCCCGTTCCGGGCTGATCTGACGGCGCTCCGATACGCTCCTGTGTGAACGGCTCGAACAGATGCGCCAAAAACGAACGGCTCATGCCGATGCCGTCGTCGCGCACATAATAGCGCAGACCGAGCTTTCCGTTTTTATCGGGCAGACGTTCCGACTCGAATGTGATCGTTCCGCCATCGTGTGTGAATTTCGCCGAATTTGACAAAAGGTTGAAGAATATCTGGCAGAAGCGCATTTTATCGACGATTATCGCGTTTATTCCGCATTTTAAAATGAAATCGAGCTTTATATGCTTTGCGTTGGTGAGCGGACGTATCACCGTGTCGATATTGCGCCGGAACTCGCCGAGGTCGAAACGCTGCGGATGAAGCTCTATCCGGCTGTTTTCCATTTTGCTGAAATCGAGAATATCATTTATCAGTCCGAGCAGGAAGCGGCTCGAGGATTCGATATTCTCGAGGTATTCGCGGGTTTTCGGCGGATTTTCCTCGTACATCGCAAGCTCGGTCATGCCGATAACAGCGTTCATCGGCGTTCGTATGTCATGGCTCATCTTCGCGAGGAATTCGGTTTTGATCTTGCTCGCCTTTTCCGCTTCGGCAAGCGCGTATTCGAGCTTCAGCTGATTCTTTTTCTGTTCCTCGTAGACGCCGTTGACATCGATGCGCGTCATGAGAAACGATTTGCGCGCGCCGTCGATAAGGGTAAACTTGAGCTGCTTGCGTCTGATTTCTCCGTTTTCCGTCCGATTATTGTAATCGAATTTATACGCCGTGCCGCCGCTGATATGCTTCATTATATTGTCGATTCTGCACTCGGACAAAACCATTTCGAGGTCGGGAGCGGCGACTTCACTGCGTATCAGCTCGTCGCAGCGCTCCTCAAAGCTTACCTTCGGCTCGAACAGCTTTTTGCCGGCGTTTACGGTGTAATCGCACGCGGAATTCGTTTCGCCGTCGACCATGATGAAAAAATCATAATCGGTGCGGACGATCGTTTCCATGATGGTTTTCATAACCCGCTCGCCGGTGATATCGGTCGCGACGACGAACGCGATTATATCGCTGGAATCCGGATCTTTCATCAAATGAACGTTATATCTTATCCAGTAGACCCGATTTTCGTCAAAAACGCGCGTAAGCTCCATCGAAGCCGTATATTCGCCGCTCTGAAAACGCGCAAACAGAGCGCTGCGGCTGAAAACAGAGCGGTAAAGCGTTTTATTTTCCTCACCGACGATATAATCGGCGGTTTTTTGGAAATAATAATCCGCGTCGCCGCGTTCGATAAGCTCGCTCAGCACGCGAAACGGACTGTTGCCGTCGATGATGGTGTTTTTGGTGAGATTTATTTTAAGCGAATCGAAATTGTACTTCTGTATTGCCGCGCGATAGGTCACTTCATCGTTGAATCTGCGAATAGCTTCCTTTTCGCGCGTCACATCGCGCCCTGCGCCGAACGCCTTCGCAGGCGTGCCGTCCGCGCCGAATACCGTCGTATAGGAAACGCGCTCGCACCACCAGCCGGCTTCGTCTGTGGTTTTATACCAGATATCCGCGCCGACCTCCTTTTCGCCGTTTTTAAGACGTTTAAAAATGTCGAGAAAGGTTTGGATGCTGTCCTCCCGCACATAACGGTTAGTAAGCGTCGAGCTGATATAATCGGGTATCGAGAAGCAGTTCTGCTTGATGCGCGGCGAATTTGCGACGACGGTGAGAACATCAGTCCGGATATCGTATTCCCAGATGTTTATACCGGAGCTTTTGATCGCTACCTCATAGCGCATACTAAGCTCCTTCGAGCGCTGCTCCATCTTCATTATATCGTCGACATTTGTAAATACCGCGTAGTACAGATATTTTCCGGGGCAATTCGCGGAGAAGCTCGCGCGGAGATTCACCCAGCGCGGCCCGCCGCTTTTCGTGCGTATTCTGTATGTAAGATTGATACAGGCGCGATTTTTGACCGCTTCGTCTATGGCGGAGGTGAGCTTGTAAACGTCCTCCTCATAGGTCAGAGCGATTGCGTCGCCGCCGCATATGGCGTCGCGTTCCTCCCTCGTATAGCCGGAAAGCGCACACATACCGTCGCTGTAATAAACCGTTTTGATCCGGCTTCCAACGACCTCGTAAAGCGCTATCCCGCCCGGCACGGTGTTCACGAGTATGCTGAAGCTGTCGAGCGTTTCTCTCGCCTTCGCGTTCGCCCGCTCAAGCTCCGCCTGAGCCTTCATCAGCTGTCCGTCCGCGCCGCCCGCCGAGTTGGAAAGTCCGCAGCGTTTCAATATATTACTTATTCTTACCCGCAGTATGCTCCAGTCGGCGGGCGGAGCGATAAAATCCCACGCGCCGTTTTCAAATGCTTCGGTCTGACGTCCCTCGTCCGATGAAATCACAATCGCCGGCAGACCGCAGAACTGACTTGTGGACAGCCATTTCAGAAAGTCAAAGCCGCCCGTCTGCGGCAGGCTCATATCGAGCAGGACAGCGGCGATATCGTCCGCGCGGCTTTTGAGCAGTCCGAAGGCTTCGCGTTCGCCGTCGGCGGCTATTATGCTGAAATCGTCCGATAATGCGGCGGTCAGAGCGTCGGAGTTCAGCTCCTCGCCATTTATTATAAGTATCGCTTTCTTTTTTACCATTTTATTCCTCTGTCAGAATATTCCGGCGGATATTTCTGATCGTTTTATCTAAGCTCATGTAATAGTCACACGACGCGGAAAAC
>JBAXZA010000242.1:0-3404 GCA_041670545.1 Eubacteriales bacterium
CAAGCGCCTTGACGTCGTCGATGATGTTGAGGTAAGCAGTACCGCCGCCGGGGAGAATACCCTCCTGAACAGCAGCCTTGGTAGCGTTGAGAGCGTCCTCGATGCGGAGCTTCTTCTCCTTCATCTCGACCTCGGTAGCCGCGCCGACCTTGATAACCGCAACGCCGCCGGAAAGCTTTGCAAGACGCTCCTGAAGCTTCTCGCGGTCGAAATCGGAGGTGGTTGTGGTTATAGCCTGCTTGATCTGACCGATGCGGGCGTGAATGTCGTCGGTATTGCCCTTGCCGCCGACGATGATGGTGTTCTCCTTGTTGACCTTGACCTGATTTGCGCGGCCGAGCTGTGCAAGCTCGGTTTCCTTGAGGTCAAGACCAAGCTCGTCGGAGATAACCTCGCCGCCGGTGAGGATGGCGATGTCGCGGAGCATTTCCTTGCGGCGGTCGCCGAAGCCGGGAGCCTTGACTGCGACACAGTTGAAGGTTCCGCGGAGCTTATTGAGTACGAGAGTGGTCAGAGCCTCGCCCTCGACGTCCTCAGCTATGATAACGAGCTTCTTGCCCGACTGAATGATTTTCTCGAGCAGGGGAAGAATCTCCTGAATGTTGGAAATTTTCTTATCGGTAATAAGGATGTAAGGATCGTCGTAAACGGCTTCCATCTTATCGGAATCGGTGACCATGTAGGGCGAGCAGTAGCCGCGGTCAAACTGCATTCCTTCGACTACTTCGCAGTAGGTATCGGCGGATTTGGACTCCTCGACGGTGATAACGCCGTCGGAGGTGACCTTTTCCATAGCGTCGGCGATCAGTGTGCCGATGACCTCGTCGCCGGCGGAAATTGTGCCGACGCGGGCGATATCCTTCTTGCCGTCCACACTCTTGGAGAGCGCGGTGAGGCATTCGACGGATTTGTCAATAGCCTTTGAAATGCCGCGGCGGAGAACCATCGGGTTAGCGCCGGCGGTGACGTTCTTCATGCCCTCGCGGATGAGTGCCTGCGCGAGCAGAGTAGCGGTGGTTGTGCCGTCGCCTGCCGCGTCGTTGGTCTTTGTTGCAACTTCCTTAACGAGCTGTGCGCCCATGTTTTCCATTGCGTCCTCAAGCTCGATTTCCTTTGCGATGGTAACGCCGTCGTTTGTGATGAGCGGTGCGCCGTATTTCTTATCGAGAACGACGTTTCTGCCCTTCGGGCCGAGGGTTATCTTAACGGTGTCGGCGAGCTTGTCGACGCCGCGGAGCAGCGCGTTGCGCGCTTCGATTCCATACATTAATTCTTTAGCAGCCATGGTATTTATCCTCCGTATTATTAAACGTAAATTTTAAATTAAAATGCCGGCAGTGCCGTGTACGGCTCAAATAAATTGGAGCGGACGATTATTCGACTATCGCGAGAATGTCGCTCTGGCGGACGATTGTGCATTCGACGCCGTCGCACTTGACCTCTGTGCCGGAATATTTGCTGGTGATAACACGGTCGCCGACCTTGACGGTCATGGTGACTTCCTTGCCATCGACGAGTCCGCCCGGGCCGACCTCTACGACTTCGGCAACCTGCGGCTTCTCCTTAGCGCTGCCCGCGAGGATGATTCCGCTCTTTGTGGTTTCCTCTGCCTCTACCATCTTTATAACAACTCTGTCTGCAAGCGGTTTGATTTTCATGATCTGTTCCTCCTGATTTATTATTATCTGAATAATTTTTGATTCCTTTGTTAGCACTCGATCGTTTCGACTGCTAATCAACATCATTAATTGTACTCACATTGATATAAAAAATCAAGTGTTTTTTTATTTATTTACATATTTTTAACAATATTTATGATTTTTGTTTTAATACTCGCGAACGGCAAGTGCTAAATTCACATACAAATGAAGCAGTACGCCGGAGCATAGTGCCAATTGCATTTTCAACGTCATTATCGGACGTTTTATGTCAGATATATGCTATATTCAATGCCCTCCGTGACGTCGTATGCCAGACAGATCTATTTCGTTTACATCAAGCGTACCCGAGGTTACCGCGCCGGAGAGTGCGTCATAGACGGCGTTTATCAGTCCCGCCGACGAATAGGTCGCTCCCGACACGGCGTCGACCTCGAGCGACTGTGCGCCGAGAATCGTATCGAGGATTTTTTTCGCCTGTTCAAAGAACCGTTCGGTTTCGCTTTGACTAACAACTTCGATATCGGCGACTTCCCCGCCCTCGACCGTCACCTCGACTTTGATAGTCCCTCCGTAGCCCTGCGCCGAGCCGTTATAAACGCCGTCGGCAAGAACCGCGCCGGAAAAAGTCATGTCAGACGATGGGCTGGCGGTTTCGGCGTCGGCTTGAGCCGTGGTTTCGTCGGTTGTGGCGATGGCTGTTTCGGGGGTTGTTTCGGGGGTGTTATCATGCGCCAACGCTTCGGTTTCAGGAGCGTTTTCCTGCGTCTGCGGCGCTGTCGAATCATCTGACTGCGAAGCGTCGGGCAGCATCGCGCTGTAAAGCAGCGACGGCAGCTGTATTCCGGTGTTGATAATGTGAAGAACAAGGCATAATACCATCGCCAATGTGGCAGCACGGTGGAGCGGCATCCATAAACGCTTTAATTTTTTGCGCAGGAGGTAGGTAAGCGCCAGAACAATAGCGAAAACGATACAGCCGCTGCCCCAGTTGAGGGTGAAAAGCAGCGGTGCGAAGGTGAAATCCGAGAGAGTGGCAAACGACGGATTTCCGGCGAAAATACCGTGTAAAAGTGCTGATGCAAGCAGCATCCAGCCGAGCGGAATATGGATTTTGTGAAAAAAAGCGTTGAGCTGCTTGCTTCCGCTTATGCGCGCGATAAATTTGAAGCAGACGGCGGCTGTCAGCACTGTCGTAAGCCATGCGAAAATTACACTTATCAGCATTGTCATTCTCCTGTTTTTTTGATAGATTGTGTTATTTTTGCGGCGTATTCTCAATTAGTATTGATTCGATTTTCTCATGAGATAACTCATGAGGTATCGCGTTTTTGCGCGGACGTTATCGCGGACGTTTTTGCGAACGTCTAACGCGCGGACGTTTTGCGCGGACGTCTAACGCGTGGGCGTTTTCGCTGATGTTTTCGCGTTGGTTTACGGGTACGAATCCGAAGGGTGCGGGACGCGGCGGCGCCCCTCACCCCTCGGGCTCCCCTTCCCCCGCTGGGACGCGCAAGATGCGTGCGGCACTCCCGCGTGTGAGCGCTCTCTGCAAGATGAAGTCTCGTTAATGCCGCTGTTTCTCTCCAAGCAAGGTGTGGCATAGCCGCACCAGCGGAGATGTGGACACTGATGCGCCGGACGATGGCGTCGTTCATTCAGCGCGAAAATATTCTTCGCGGCAACCGCCGCCGTCGTTACCCGACCTCGGATAAACACATCGAGCAACGCGAGCCGAGCGCGGCG
>JBAXZA010000243.1:0-3387 GCA_041670545.1 Eubacteriales bacterium
CGAAATATCCGGTAAGCATATTCTGGAAAACCCAGTCCGAGCAATTATCCACAAGATCGGAAAATTGTCCGGCGGAATCGTCTGTATACGGCTTATCCTCAAGCTCGAGCCGCTTCACTATATACACAGCGGTATCCTCATCGATTACCTTAAGCTCGCCTGTCTGCATCGCAAGTGCCTGATCGATGACGTCATAGCCCGAATTGGCGTTTGAAAAATAAACTCCGTTCGGATAGCTTGTCATATCGTCATAGCTGTACTGCGCGATGAGAGCGTCGATATCCTCGCCGCCGTCAAGCCGCGCTTTCAGCTCGTCGGACAGCGCATACGCCGCCTCGAGCTGCTCCGCGGTCATTTCACTTTTCACGGCAGTTCCGTCCTCGCCGGCGGTTTCGTTATAAAGCGGCAGGACGATATATTTGATCCGTGCGTAATTCGCGCGGTAATATTCGTCGAGCTGCTCGTCTGACGGCAGGAAAAGTCCTTCGTCGCCATACATATAATCGTAGAGCGCGGAAATTTCTTCCTGTATAATATAAATCTGACGCAGTATGGTATCGTTTATCTCATAATCGGCAAGATCCGCGTTGAGCGCGGCGCGGCTGCCATAGGATTCGACCAAATCGCCGAGGTCGCTGTCCACCGATTCGACAGCGGCATCAGACAGCTTCAGTCCGAAATCGTCGAACAGCTTCATGCACACGAGATTTTTCTTGACGTTTTCATTGACGGTGTCGGCAAGATATTGTCCCATTGTCGTGCCGTCTTCAAGCTCTGAGCCCCAGAATTCAGAGGTATCCTCCGCGCCGTTTACCGTCGAGAGAAAATAGTCCTGATACTGTTTGAACCAATACGAATACATACGATCCGTGATCACAGCGTCGCCGTACTGCATAGCGACCGAGCTTTTGGCGCAGCTTCCGAGCGTGGGAACGAGCAGCGCGGCGCACAGCAGCATAGCCGCCGCGGTTTTTATGTTTTTCATCAATATTTCCTCTTTCGACGTAATATCGCCATCTCTTGACCGTAAAGTCAAACAAAATAATGAAATAACTGTATTATACTTAAAAATCTGAAGCAAAACCCATATATGCTGTTTATATTTAGTTATTTTACGGTCAATGCCTATTATAACACATTATTTTTGTTCGTTCTGCCGTTTATTATCTTTAATTTGTATATATTTTTTAAATAATTCCATAGTATAGAGCAGCCGCGGTTCATCTTTTTTCACACGAAGCGTTAAATACGGCTTTGCTCCGGCACTGACTATCAGCCTGCCCTTATAAAATCCGGCGAGCTGCATCCAGATATCGCTGTCGAGCGTCCTCGGCGTTATGACGATCGCGTTTTCCTTCTGTTCGATTTTGAGCATACCGCATTCTGCGCCCATCGCGCGGACAAACGAAATGTCGAGCAGATTGACTACCGGCTTTGGCAGATCGCCCCAGCGGTCGAGCAGCTCGTCGGTGACATCGCGGTAATCTTCAACATTCTCGATCGACGCGATTTTTTTATAAGAATCGATACGCTGAGTCGCGCTCTTGATGAATTTCTCGGGGATATACGCATCGAGCTTGATATCGACGGTGCATTCCGACTTCGCGGCGGTTTTTTCGCCCTTTTCCTCGAGTATGGCTTCATTCAAAATTTTCATATAAAGATCATATCCGACGCTCTCTATATGTCCGTGCTGCTCTGAGCCGAGCAGATTTCCCGCTCCGCGAATTTCAAGATCGCGCAGCGCTACCTTGAAGCCGGAGCCGAATTCGGTGTAGTCGCGTATCGCCGAAAGACGCTTCTGCGCGATTTCGGTGAGCGCTTTCCCGCGAGGAAAGGTAAAATAGGCATACGCGCGGCGCGACGAGCGCCCGACGCGTCCGCGCAGCTGATGGAGCTGTGAAAGTCCCATTTTATCCGCGTCGTCGATGATCAGCGTGTTGGCGTTCGGCACGTCCACACCCGTTTCGATTATGGTGGTGGAAATCAGAATATCGATATCACCGGTAACCATATCCCGCCAGATGTCCGAAAGCTCTTCTTTATCCATCTGACCGTGCGCGACGGCTATACGCGCGTCCGGCACGAGCTGTTTTATCTTCGCTCCTACCGAAAATATGCTCTCTACACGGTTGTGCAGATAAAACGCCTGACCGCCGCGCCGTATCTCTTTTTTGAGCGCCTCGGCGATGATGATATCGTCATATTCGAGAACATAGGTCTGCACCGGCAGACGATCGCCCGGCGCTTCCTCCAGCACCGACATATCGCGTATGCCGCTCATCGCCATATTGAGCGTTCGCGGTATGGGCGTAGCGGTGAGAGTAAGCACGTCGACCTCTGTCGAAAGCTGCTTGAGCTTCTCCTTCTGCGCGACGCCGAAACGCTGCTCCTCGTCGATGATGACAAGCCCCAGATCCTTGAAGGTCACATCCTTTGAAACGACGCGGTGGGTGCCGACGACTATATCGATATCCCCTCTGCGCATACGCCTTACCGTTTCAGCCTGCTGCCGCGACGTGCGGAAGCGCGAGAGCATATCGATCTTCACCGGGAAGCCGCGCATACGCGAAAGCAGCGTCTGATAATGCTGCATCGCGAGTATTGTCGTCGGAACGAGTATCGCGACCTGCTTGCCGTTCTCGACCGCCTTGAAGGCGGCGCGGAGCGCTACCTCGGTCTTGCCGAAGCCAACGTCGCCGCACAGCAGACGATCCATCGGATAGGTTCGCTCCATATCCTTCTTAATCTCCGCTATTGCCTCAAGCTGACCGTCGGTTTCCTCATACTCGAATGCGGAGTCGAATTCGCGCTGATAATCATCGTCGGGCGCGAAAGCAAAGCCCTCGCGGCGTATGCGCTGGGCATACAGCTTGATAAGCTCCTTCGCCATCTCCTTCGCGGCGGTCTTTGCCTTCGCCTTGGCGCGTCCCCATTCCGCTCCGCCCAGACGTGAGAGCTTGACCATACCGTCCTCGGTTTTGGCGCCGATATATTTCGAAACCATATCAAGCTGATTTGTCGGCAGATAGAGATTATCTGTTCCGGCGTATTTTATCTTGACAAAATCGCGCGTTACGCCGTCGACGGTGAGCTGATCGAGTCCCATATACATACCGATACCGTGCGCGGCGTGAACGACGTAATCGCCCACCTCGAGGTCGGCATAGGACATTATTTTTTCGCGTGAGGATTTTTTCGTAGTATGACGCGTTTTTTTCGATATGGTGCGGGAAAGGCTGTTGGGGTTGGCATACAGTGACAGACATACGAATTTTGTCACGGTCAGCTCGAAGCCGCCGAGGTTCATTCCGTGCGCGATATTGACCGCTCCCTCTGTCATGGCTCTGCCGTCGCAGATCAGCGCCGCGATGCCCTCTCCTGAAA
>JBAXZA010000244.1:0-3376 GCA_041670545.1 Eubacteriales bacterium
TGTTTAAAGTTCTTTGCCAGGCTTTCTTCCAAGAAAGCCGCGTATCCACGCATCTGCATCATACTATGATCTCTGCGCGGCTCGTTCCGTCGCGGACTTTTGTGACCACTATTTGACGTCCTATTCTCTCGCGCAGCTCAGCGACGTGAGATATGATCGCGCAGACGCGTCCGCCGCCGATATCGCCGAGTGCGCGCAGAGCCTGTGAAAGCGATGTGTCATCGAGTGAACCGAAACCCTCGTCAACAAACATACTGTCAAGCCTTACACCGCCGGAGCACGACTGAATTTCATCCGCGAGTCCGAGCGCGAGCGACAACGCTGCCATGAAGGATTCACCGCCGGAAAGCGTTTTTACGCTTCTCCGCGCCCCCGCCCAATGATCGGCTACATCAAGCTCCAACCCGCTTTTCGCGCGCGACTGTGTTTCGGCGGCTCGGACAAGCTCATATCGCGAGTCGGTCATCACCATCAGACGCATATTAGCGCGGCGCAGAGTCCGCTCAAAACGTTCGATCTGAACATAGGTTTCAAGCGTAACTCTTTCTTTGCCGGACAATCGCGCGTTCATTGTATCCGAAAGTGCGGACAGCCACGAAAGACGTTCGCTTTCAGCTTTTGTTGTTTCGAGAAACGCTGTTATACGCTTCGAAGCATCGGCATTGGTACGAGAACGCGCTGCGTCCGCTGTGACGGCTTCTGATAACGATTTCTTATCTTTGAGCAGCGCTTCATGGCGTTGGCGCACAGATTCGATATCGCCGTTCGGCACTACTTCGAGTTGTTCTCGCAGTGCGCCGGCGGCGGCGCTGTCGGCAGCTGCGGCTTTTTCCGCGGCGGTTTTTTCGTTTTGAGTGTTTGTTATGGCGGAATAAAGTGCGGAACGTTTTTCGGTCATGTCTGTTATCGATTTCTCCGCATCTTTACGACTGATTCCGTCGAGCGAACACACAAGCTCATCGAGCGAAAGAGAGAGCGATTCGGCTGCCTCATCCGCCGCCGCTTTTATACCGATAAGGTTTGTATGAGTGGTAGAAAGTTCTGCTATCTCGTTTTCAAGCTTTGGAATTTCCTCTGATAACGCCGCACGATGGCTGTCGCGTTCCCGTGCGCCGTCAAGCTCGGCCTTTAATTTGAGCATTGCCGAGACTGCGGCGCAGCGTTCGTGCTCTATCTTGCTCAAAACCGAAATGTCGTCCGGAATATTGCCGAGAAGCAACGCGGCACGGGAATCGAACGCATTTTTTGCCCCTTTGCCCTCGCCAATCAATGATGCGCTTATTTCACTTTTTGAGGACATATCGGCGCGCGCTTTGTCAAGCGCTGTACGCATATTTTCGAGCTTATCCTTCGACGGCGCTCCGGATGTAAATTTTGCCGGTTTGGGATGTGAAAGAGAGCCGCAGACAGGGCAGGGGACTCCGTCCGATAGTCCGGCGGCAAGAAGTCCAGCCTGCTCGTCGCAGAAAAGACGATATCCCTCGTCATATTCCAAAGACAGCTGAGCGGCTTTTTCTTTTGCGCCGGCATATTCAGCGCGCGACACAGTATAGCTTTCGCGGAGCGCCGACAGCTTCTCATACTGTGCATACAGCGCCGCAAGCTCATCCAAACGCTCTCCTGCGCGTTTATATTCGGCGCTTAAGCGTTCACTGTCGCCAGACGCCTCCGCGATTTTATCAAGCTGCTTTTTTTTATCCGTTAATTTTGCGTTTTTCAGCGTGATATCGTCTGCGACTATTTTAGTCTGACGCGCAAAACGGTCGGCGTCAGAGCGGCGCTGCGAAAGCTGATTTCCAATATCGTCGGCACGATCGTACTTTTTCATATCGGCACGGGCGGACGCTATGCGGTCGGCTAAAATGTCAAGCTGAGGACGCTGCGCTTCAAGCTCGTTAAACCGGGCGTTTATCTCGGAAAGACGTTTCTTATCCAAATCGAACGCGTTTTCAGCATCGATAAGCCTGAGCCTTATCTTTTCGTAATTTTCAAGCGCTCCGAGCGTTCGCTCAATCTCGGATATGTCCTTCTCTGCAACATTCAATTGCGCCCGCGAGAGTATACACGCCTTTTCGTCCGACAATGTTATACGCGGAAGCAAAGCCGCAAGCGCGTCGTCTGTAAGCGCTCCATGCCGTGCTTTTTCGATGTCTGAGATCAGTTCAACATCGATATCCGTGGTAATATCAGCGTTGCCTGATTCATTTTTCACCGTGAGCGTGGAAGCCGCCGCATTAAGCAGCGCACGATGAGCGTCATACGATGTGCGCGCTTCGGAAACGTCACTTTTCATACGATTCTGAAGCGTTTCATAACGTTCAGTGCCGAATATACGCCGGAATATTTTCTGCCTGTCCTCGGTCGGGGCGAGCAGCAGACGCATGAAATCTCCCTGAGCTATCATCGCGACCTGCGAAAATTGTTCGCGGTCAAGTCCGAGCAGCTCGCGCACAGCGGTCTCGACATCCTTGCATTTGGCAACTGTGTGACCGTCCGGATATGTAAGGAGCGCGTCGGCACGGTTCTGCACCAGCTTATCGCCGCGCTTCGACGGACGTTCGTATTCGGGACTGTGGCGCACAGTGTAAAGCTTTCCGGCAAGTTCAAAAACAAGTTCGGCAAAGGTTGGAGTATCGGGCGAAGCGAGGGTTGAGCGCAGCATAACGCTCTCGCGTGTTCCGCCGGAAGCCTCGCCGTAAAGAGCGAAGCATATCGCATCGAAAATTGTTGTTTTACCCGCCCCCGTATCGCCGGTTATAAGGTAGATACCATCGCCGCCAAGCCGCTCCATATCAAGCTCGCATACGCCGGAATACGGTCCGACAGCCGATATGGTAAGTTTTATCGGTCTCATTTACATTTCCTCCCATATCTCGTGAATTATACGAGTGAGATATTCGGACTGACAGCAGGATACCGGCGCTCCGTTCTGCGTTTCGTAAAAATCCTCGCACAGCCTTTGCGGCGACAATTCCGACGTTTTATCCGGAGCGATAACGTTATCAGAACGCGAACGCGTATTATCGTAGTCGAGCCGCATCAGATTAGGATAGATTTTGCGCAGCTCGGCGGCGGCGTCGGGAATTTCAAGCTCGTCGGTAAGAGTAAGCGATATGTAATCGCCGCTGTGAGCGTCCGTGATATGTTTTTCGGTCAGCTCTGCAAAGCTGCCGCGTATAGTTCTCATATCGTGAAGCGCCGTGAGTGCAAGCTCCTCGACCGAAACGTCGCCCTTCACTCCAAGCGTCACCTTCGTGAGCGTTTTACCGCGCGTTATTTCGGATACCGAATATTTAAGCGGCGTGCCGCAATACCGAACCTTATTTTGTATAATATTCTGCGGACTGTGTATGTGTCCTAACGCGGTGTAATCGAA
>JBAXZA010000245.1:0-3371 GCA_041670545.1 Eubacteriales bacterium
AAGAAGCCTGGCAAGAACTTTGATAAGGGGGTTTATTATTGGGCTGATGATTGGGTATATAAATGTGATTGCTTATTGTAATGGAGGAGTGGGAGATGAACGCTGTTCGTCAGCTTATAATGTCGCTCGTATGCGTGTCGCTGATAAGCGGGATCGTGCTGACTGCCGCGCCAGATGGTACGCTGAAAAAATATCTGACGCTCATTATTTCGCTTGTGACGACGCTGCTTTTGATATCTCCGCTCACACTGCTCGCCTCGGCGGGAGATATACTGCCGCGCTTTGACGGTGCGGATACCGCCGATACGGAGAAATACGCCGATATCCGCGACCGCGAGCTTATATCGGCGGCGCAGGAGCTTGTCGGGAACGCAATACGCGGCTGTATCGCGGACAAATTTTCGCTGCCGCCCGCCGATATTGAGGTTGAAGTCATATGTGAGCTTGACGCGGACGGCGAAACGAACGTAGCGTCGGCGCGGATAACTCTGAGCGGTGTCGGCTACGCTGTCGTGCGGTCGGCGATCGCCGAATACGCGGCGTCGCTCGCGCAGTGCAGACCGGAGGTTATATTCAAATGAACGACGAAAGCATCTTCAAAAGGCTGAAGGGCATCAAGGGCATCGGCATTATACTCTGCGGCGGCGTTATCGGAGTGCTGCTGATCGTTTTCGGGACGCTGTACGGCGGCTCGCCGGCTGAAAAAAAAGAGCTTGCGGGCGGCGGTATTTCGGCGTATACCGAATACGCGGCATATCTCGAGAAAAAGCTGGGAGAACAGATAGCGCCGCTCACCGGAGGGGTTTACAGCGTGATGATAACGCTCGAGGGCGGTGAGGAAACGGTTTGCGCGCGCGATACAACGGGTGAGGAGCGGCGCGAATATGTCGTCGTCCGCTCCTCCTCGTCCGGTGAGCAGGCGATTCCCCTTAAGCTGCTCGCGCCGGACGTCATGGGGGTGTCCGTGGTATGCGCGGGCGGGGGAAGCGCGTCGGTGCGCTCCGAGATCATCGCGATGGCGTGCGCGCTGTTTAATATTCCAAGCACCAGAGTTTATGTGGGAGGTATCGGACAGTAATATTTATGTGTCCGTCCGAATAGAATTAATTACAACGAAGAAAGGATGAGCCTGTTTATGAACGATAATACGAATATTCTCGACGAGCTCGGCGAAATCACCGTCACGGAGGAAAAGCCCTCCAAAAAGAAAAAATTTATCACCTTTGCAAGCAAGCTGAAGCATAAAAACGTCATCATCGCGGCATCGATAGTTCTGGTGGGCGGCGCCGTCGCGCTCAACTGGATATTGTTCTCAAACGGTACGGCGGCGGACGATTACAGCGCCTACATACCCGGCGATATCACGTCGGGCGACAGCGTCGGCATCTCACAGTTTACCTCGGCAGGCGACGATTTGTCAGCAGGCGGCGCAGACGGAGCGGCAGTGGAATATGAGGACGAATATTTTCAAACCGCCCAGATAAACCGTCAGCGCGCCCGCGACGAAGCCATGGAGGTGCTTTCCACCATCATCGACAGCGAGGACGCCGCCGCTGAAGCCAGAGACAGCGCCGCAGTAGACATGGCGGTGATAGCGTCGAATATCGAAAGCGAAGCGAACATCGAAACGCTCATCACCTCAAAGGGGTTCAAGGAATGTGTCGCCGTCGTAAATTCGACGAGCGCCAATATTATCGTCCGCAGTGAGGCGCTTCTTCCGGCGGATATCGCGCAGATAAAGGAGATAGTTTTTGAGCAGACCGGAATCACTCCCGACGCCGTGAAAATAATCAACAAAGAGTAAAACGCGGGCGTCACAAGCTCAGGCAATCAAATAAAACGGAACGCCGCCGCGCTCCGTTTTTTATATTTGCGCCGGCGAATCACACCATTATTCAGATGTTCCCTTGCAAAATAAACGGCTGTGTGATATAATCAGTCACAGGGATATAAAACGATATAATGCCGCCGTGTCTGCCGGATACGGCGCGGCATAATTAAAGAGGGGGATCAATGGATATGTACAAATTTATTTTCAAGCTGCTTATCCTCGCGGCGGGAGCTGCCCTTGTCGCGATAGCGGCATCAGCCTGCGCTTCAAAGCCTTCAGCCGAAGCACAGACGACGGAAGGCGAAGCCCAGACCGAAAAAACGCCGGCGCAGACCGACGCCCAAGCCGCTCCGACCGATTATTCCAAGGCAGACTGGCAAAGCTCGATCGAATACGCAAACGAGCGCAAAAATGCCGTTTCCGGCCGTTATACCGATCCGCAGCGTACAAGCTTTGAGCTTTCTAACGAGAATATTTCTCTGAACATCGCGCTTACCGGCGAAAAGCTGACGGTCAGCGCCGCGAATACCTCGGGCGGCGTTTATGCCGCCGATACGATGGACGCTTTCATCGTCGATTCCGACGGCGCGCGCTATTTAAGCTCGCTTTCCTCATCGGAAGCGACTGTCAACACCTTCCGGCTCGGTTACTATTATTACGATACCCATGTGTTCGATCAGCGCTTCGTATCACCCGACGGCAGCGACGAGGATAAGCCCGAGCCTGTGGATATTCTCACCGGTTCAAAATGGAGCGCTAATATGACCAGTACGCCGAAGTTTGAGGACGGCGTTATGAGCTACACCGTATCGGACGCCGCCGATCCGTATATAGTTCTGCGCAGCAAGCTCGCGGTCGATACCTCGGTTTATAACGCCGTCGAGATAACGATAAAAACCGAAAAAGCGTCAAACGCCAACTTCTATATCGTCGCGGGAGAGTCCGGCGGCTTCTCCGAAGCGCAGAATACCGGATTCATGCTCACCGCCGACGGCGAATTCCATACCTATACTGTCCTGCTCGACGGCGTCGGAGATTACAGCGGCACATTCAGTCAGCTGCGGCTCGACTGCGGCGCGGCGGCGGGTGAGAAAATCGAAATAACCTCACTGCGGGCGGTGCGTTCCGACGCAATGTCCATGCCGGTCAAGCTCGAGCGCAATTTTCACACCTATTCGGACAAGCTGCACGAGGAAATACGCTTCGTCGCCGCCTCCGACGCTGAAAATATCGCTCAGTACGGACTTGAAACGCGTATCGCGAAGGCAGATGTGACCTCGCTCGTGTTCTGCGATAAAAACGGAGAAAAGGGAGCGGACGCCATAGCGGAGTCGGATGCAAATTCAGTCGAATATGTCGCCTTTGATATTAAGGACGCCGGAATATTCGGCTTCATAATGCCCGCCGCCGACGCAAACGGCTATCTGGAGCTTTCCGAGGACGGCGAATATTACATCGTCCGCCATGTGCTTGTTCCGACTACCGATAAGCTTTACGCCGGAGATTCGGTTTCGATCGGCGACCGCATTTATACGGACGA
>JBAXZA010000246.1:0-3370 GCA_041670545.1 Eubacteriales bacterium
CCTGCACCGCTATATGGCATATGAATATGCCCATAACTGCGAGGAAAAGACAGAACGGCGCGGTGACATAAGGCTCCCACAGAGCGCGGTAGCGCCCCCACGGTGAAAACATACTCAGCCAGATGAAGAAGTCGCCGCCCAGCCATAAAATGTACAGAATGACGCTTTTGTACAGATGCTTGCGCTGAAACTCGAGCATATCGGCGCTCATACAGTCCTTTTTATCCATGTCGGCAGTCCTTAGCTCAATCCGTTTTTCTTCGGCATTATGCGTTCGACTACGACGAGTCCCATTTCGTCGGTAGAAACCACGCGTACCGTTTCACCCGTGCGTATGGTGTTTTCGTCGCCTGTGACGGCTTCGATCTCGGTGAAATTATCCTGAATCGTGAGTGTTATTTTGCCGTGACCGCTCATATTCCCCGGGATCGGAATATAAACCTGACCGACCTTGCCTATGGCGTTGGAAAGCGCAATATTGCCGTTTGACTGTAACCGGAGAATGAGCTTGATCAGCAGCGCCATGCAGATGAGTGCGACGAAGCCGATAACTGCCGCTATAATCACCGCGGGCGCGGACGGCATATATTCCGCGAGGACAATGCCGCTCCAGCCGCCTACGCAGAGCATCGCCATAACCGAGCGGACGGAGAAGAGCGCGAAGCCGTCGTCGCCGCCCGTGCTGTCGGCAAGACCGTCGCCGTCGGCGTCGCTGTCCGAGCCTAATCCGAAGAAAAACAGTATCGTCTGAATGAGCAGAATAACGGTCGACGGTATTGCTATCAGCGCAAAGACACGCTGAAGCGCATCGAGAGAGTTGAACCAGCCGATCATATGAAATTACCCCTTTAAATATATTTTAACGCTCATAGCGCGCTTCGTGCGTTAAAGCTCCTCGAACAGTTTGTTCGAATATGACGCGATAAGCTGAGCGTAATAAGCGGTGACGATTATCTCAAGCGCCCTGCGAAGCCTCACCCCCGCGCCGTTAATGCGCTCCACATAATCGGCGGTGACATATTCGATACATTCGCGCAGCCGCTCGTCCGCCCGCTCGCCATTAGCGCCTTCCCCCGTGAGAGAGCAGATTATGCGGCAGATATAGTCGTAAAGCTGAGATTCCGGAATTATATCGTCCTCGCGGCAGTTGACGCTGCCGTTAATATAGCGCAGCAGAAAATCGATACGCTCGAGCAGCATAGTCCCGCGCAGCATATTTATTATCAGTATACGCGAAAGATGCTCCTTTGAGTATTTTTTATTTACAGTCTGCGCCACCCAGCCCCGCTTGACCCAGTTTTGCAGGGTAGAGCCGTCCACGCCCGAAATTTCGCGTATCTGTGCTAACATTATTCCGTCCGTGATAAAAAATATCTTATTTAGGAACTCAAGTCCCGTGACGTTTCCCATGTCCGAGCGCAGCATGGTAGTACCCGGTATATGATCGTCCTGTATTCCGAGATACATTGCATTCACGTCCTTTCAAAATCATATTTGCGTTTATCATCATGATATAATTATAACATACGGTCATGTGATTGTCAATGAACGAATGGTTAATTATATATGAATCAAATATTACCACGTTAAAATGTTGTATGTGATTATACTGTTGACAAACGCCGCGATCAGTGCTATAATATTGATGTGATATCATTATGATATCACAATACATTGGAGGTATTAATATGCAGCTGAATGAAATAGGCGAAATCAAAGAGATTAAAGCGAAGGCTTCGGGCGGAATGGCGGCGCTGCTGCTTAACATCGTCGGAATGGCGGCGGCAGTCGCGGCGACGGTGGCCGGCGCGATGATGTTTGAAACGCGGTATCTCGCGCCGGGCATAATATTGTTCGTCGCGGGTATGATTTATCTATGCGCGGTCGATGTTATATTGTTCATGGGACTTAAAATTCTCAAGCCCAACGAGGCGCTCGTGCTTACGCTGTTCGGTAAATATTACGGTACTCTGCGCGGCGAGGGCTTTTATTACGTCAATCCCTTCTGCGTCGCGGTCAATCCCGCGGTCAGGGGCGGGACGAAGGACGGCGTTTCCACCGGCGTGATCGGCGGCGTCAATATATCGTCCGGTCAGCTGATATCGCGCAAGCTGTCGCTCAAAGCCATGACGCTCGATAATAAAAAACAGAAGATAAACGATCTGCTCGGCAATCCCATCGAAATCGGGATCATCGTCATATGGCGGGTGGTCAACACCGCGCAGGCGGTTTTCGCCGTCGACAATTATATGGAATATCTTTCGATACAGTGCGACAGCGCGCTTCGCAATATCGTGCGGCTTTATCCCTACGACGTTTCGCGCGACGGTGACGAAAAATCTCTGCGTTCGTCGAGCGTGGAGATAGCGGAAAAGCTCAAGGATGAAATACAGAGCAAGGTTGGCGTCGCCGGACTTGAGATCATCGAAGCCCGCATAACCTATCTCGCCTACGCGCCCGAAATCGCGGCGGCAATGCTCCAGCGTCAGCAGGCGTCCGCCGTTATCGACGCGCGTCAGATGATAGTCGAGGGCGCGGTCGGCATGGTCGAAATGGCGCTTGAGCGGCTCAGCGAAAAGGAAATAGTGCAGCTTGACGAGGAGCGCAAGGCTCAGATGGTATCGAATCTGCTCGTAGTCCTCTGCGGCAATCACGACGCGCAGCCGATAGTAAACAGCGGCTCTATTTATTAAAATGCCGAGGAACGAGCAAGACAGAGGGGAGAAAAAGCAGCTCCTGCTCCGCCTGTCGCCCACCCTCTGGGCGGAAATATCAGATTGGGCGGAGGACGATTTCCGCTCCGTGAACGGTCAGATAGAATATCTGCTTTCCGAATGTGTCAGGGCGCGCAAAAAGGGGCGCATCAAACGCGCCGCCGTCGACATCGATGTGACAGCGGGCGAGGATAAGCCCGGGGAGGGAAAATGATCATATACGCGATTATATGCGCCGCCGCTGCCGCTGCGCTTTTTATCGTCGGCGCAAAAATATACCGCGGCAATATCGGGCTGATAAATCCCGCGCACACGAAAAACGTCAAAGCGCCGACCGGCTACTGCCGCGAGCTGGGAGCGCAGCTCATCGCCCTTGGCGTAACGCTTACCCTGAGCGCGGCGTCGTCGTTTATTCCGGATGTGAGCATTCTTTTGCCGCTCGTGGTCATGGCGGTCGGCATGATTGAAATATTCATCAAAATTTATGGTATCCAGAAACGCTACAACAGCGAAAAATAAAAAACGGCAGCCGCGTTAAATGCGCGGCTGCCGTTTTTATTGACACACTATCCGTCAGCTTACGATAGCTTTATGCGGTATTCGCCAGACGCGACGCCGCGTAATGAGGTGCCGTCCTCGAAAGTAAAGCCGCGCTC
>JBAXZA010000247.1:0-3350 GCA_041670545.1 Eubacteriales bacterium
CTCGTTGAGATGGAAATTCGTGACCTTCTCAACCAGTATGATTTCGACGGCGACAATGTGCCGATCATCCGCGGCTCCGCTCGTGAGGCTCTTGAGTCCAAGAACACCGACGTAAGCGCTGATGAGTACAAGTCGATTCTTGAGCTTATGGATGCTGTCGACAGCTATATTCCTACTCCTGAGCGCAAGTCCGACCTCCCCTTCCTGCTCCCTGTCGAGGATGTATTCTCCATCTCCGGCCGCGGAACAGTTGCTACGGGTCGTGTTGAGCGTGGTACTATCAAGATCGGCGACGAAGTTGAGATTATCGGTCTTACTACCGAGCGTAAGAAGACCGTCATCACCGGCGTCGAAATGTTCCATAAGCTCCTTGATGCTGCTGAAGCAGGCGACAACGTCGGTCTTCTTCTCCGCGGTATCCAGAAGAACGAAATTGAGCGTGGACAGGTTCTCTGCAAGACAGGTTCCATCCATCCTTACACCAAGTTCAAAGCTCAGGTTTACGTTCTGACCGAAAAAGAAGGCGGCCGTTCTAAGCCGTTCTTCCCGGGCTACCGTCCTCAGTTCTATTTCAGAACAACCGACGTTACCGGCGTTATCGGTCTTCCCACTGACGTTGAGATGTGCCGCCCCGGCGACAACGTCGTCATGGACGTTGAACTCATCACCCCTATCGCTATTGAGAAGGGTCTTCGTCTCGCTATCCGTGAAGGCGGCAGAACCGTTGGTTCGGGCGTCATTACCGAAATCGAAGCGTAAATTTGATCAAAATTTTCGGATAACACCGGAAAATTGACAAAGCATAAAAACAGCGGACAGCTTTACTGTCCGCTGTTTTGTTTTTTGGTGAATATGATATCATAATAAGTAAAAAAAATTATAAGATGATAGAAAACCCTTTTAAAAAAGCTGATAATATGCTATAATATTGTAAAAGCCAAAAATCGGGGGTATGAAAATGAAAAGCGATATTCAGATCGCACACGAAAGCAAAATACTGCCAATAATCGAAATTGCGTCCCAGCTCGGCATAAATGACGATGAACTCGAGCTGTACGGAAAATATAAAGCGAAGATAACAGATCATTTTATAAAACGCAACGCCGATAAACCTGACGGTAAGCTGATTCTTGTCACGGCGGTGAATCCGACGCCGGCAGGCGAGGGGAAAACTACGACCACCGTCGGACTTGGTATGGCGATGAAAAAAATCGGCAAAAACGCTGTCATCGCGCTGCGCGAACCTTCGCTTGGACCTGTTTTCGGAATAAAAGGCGGCGCGGCGGGCGGCGGATATTCGCAGGTTCTGCCGATGGAGGATATAAATCTGCATTTTACCGGCGATTTTCACGCTATAACTGCCGCAAACAATCTCCTTTGCGCGGTGCTTGACAATTCGCTTCAGCAGGGAAACGAGCTTGGTATCGATGCCCGCCGCGTTTTGTTTTCACGCGTTACCGATACGAATGACCGCGCGCTCCGCAACATTATTGTAGGTCTTGGCTCGAAAGTCGACGGAGTGCCGCGCGAAGATCATTTTATGATAACGGTCGCCAGCGAGGTCATGGCGATACTTTGCCTTTCGGATTCGCTGACCGACCTTAAACGCAGACTCGGGAACATACTTGTTGCGTATAAATACACCGGAGAACCTGTATATTGCCGCGATCTCAAGGTGAACGGAGCGATGGCGGCGCTGCTGAAGGACGCGATAAAACCGAACCTTGTGCAGACGACCGAAAATACGCCCGCGCTCATACACGGCGGACCGTTCGCTAATATCGCGCATGGCTGCAATTCTGTCCGTGCGACACGTCTTGCCATGAAGCTTGCGGATTATACGATAACGGAGGCTGGCTTCGGCGCTGATCTCGGAGCAGAAAAATTCCTCGATATAAAGTGCCGTATGACCGGCATAAGACCGTCTGCAATCGTATTGGTCGCTACCGTGCGTGCGCTGAAATATAATGGAGGAGTAGCAAAAACGGAGTTAAAGCGTGAAAACACGGACGCCCTGCGCCGCGGTATGTGTAATCTTGAGGCGCATATTGACAATTTAAAAAAATACGGCGTTCCGGTAGTTGTCGCGCTTAACCGTTTTGATACCGACACTGAAGCGGAGCTTGATATCGTACGCGCGCTCTGCGCTGAAAAAGCTGTCGATATCGCTCTGTCGGAGGTTTTCGCGAAGGGCGGGGACGGCGGTATTGAACTTGCGGAAAAAGTTGTCGCCGCTTGTGAGAAGCCTTCGAATTTTAAATTTATATACAGCGACGAAATGTCGGTTAAGGATAAAATAAAAGCCATCGCGACAGAAATTTACGGCGCGGCGGAGGTCAAATATGAAGCGGGAGCCGAAAAAGCTCTGCGCGAAATATGCGCGCTCGATCCGAAATATTCGTCGTTTCCAGTATGTATGGCGAAAACCCAGTATTCGCTTTCCGACGATCCTTCTGCGCTCGGACGTCCGACCGGCTTTACACTGACCATCCGCGATGTGAAGCTGTCGGCAGGCGCGGGCTTTATCGTTGCGCTTACCGGTGCGATAATGACCATGCCGGGACTTTCAAAAGCTCCCGCCGCGTATACGATAGATGTCGACGACGCCGGCAATATCACGGGACTGTTTTGATGAATATACCAATAATAAAAATCAAATCGCGTGACCCGCATGAGACTGAACGAGCCGCCGCGACTCTTGCGCTGAGATTGAAAAGCGAAGCCGAAAACAATAATTGTACACACGGATATTTCGCTTTTATCGCTATGTACGGCGACCTCGGCGCGGGAAAAACCGCGTTCGTACGCGGACTCGCGTCGGTACTCGCTCCGCAGGCGTATGTCCGAAGTCCGACCTATACGCTCGTCAATGAGTATAAAGGCGAGGACTTCAAGATCGCGCATTTCGACGTTTATCGTATACACGATGACGACGACCTCTATTCGGTAGGCTTTTATGATTATTTTCCGTCGCAGCTTCCGGATTTCATGCGCGAAAAGCAAAAAGCGCTTATTATGGCGGTAGAATGGTGCGAAAATATCCCTTTTGCACTTCCCGACGAGTATTACAGCGTTAGGATCGAGAAAAGCGGAGCGGATAAACCTGACGAGCGGGTTATAACAATAGAAAAAATAAACAAATAAGGAAAATACATGAAAATACTTGCTTTGGACAGCAGCGCGTTGACCGCCGCCGCCGCGATCTGTGAGGACGGGCATCTGCTCGCTCAGACGACGGTCAACGCCGCGCGGACACACAGCGAAACTCTGCTGCCGATGATAAATTCGCTGCTATCGTCGCTATCGCTAAAAATTGATGATATCGGACTGCTCGCCTGCAGCGCTGGTCC
>JBAXZA010000248.1:0-3348 GCA_041670545.1 Eubacteriales bacterium
AACGTGTGCGAAGCTGCTCCGCGAGCGTTCGTATCTGCATGACGGTCATCGAAAACATATCGGCGAATTTCTTATATTCCACCGGAGCGCCGGAAGCGAAAAGCACCGCTTCGATAATTTTTTCGATGCGCTCGATCGTAAGACGTACTCCGCCGCCGTCTGCGTCTGGCATAGCGTCTGTGGTTTGGGGCGCAGACTGCCGCGCGTCAGTCGTCGCCGAGGATTCGGACGGGATTTTGTCGTTCATGCTTATCTCTCCTCTCGCGGCTGAGCTTGAAATACAGCTGTGTTCCGGTCATTTCTTCATTTATTTCCTCTGAAAGCTCGACACGCCGCGCACGGAGCAGCTCGAGCAGCGCCGCAAAGGACGCAACAAGCGCCGACCGGCTCTCCGAACGGCTCATTAGCGTATCGAAATCGGTTTTGCCGTATTTGTACAAATACTTCATTATTCCGATTATACACGCGCGCACGGGTACGATTTTCGAATGAACAAGCTCGTCGATAGTACGGAGGTTTTTCGTTTCGTCCGTGCTTTTTATATCCATGCGTTCGTATATACGCCGGAACGCTCGTGTCAGCGCGTCCGCCGACTGCGGAAGGAGCGAGGTATCCGGCGCGATATCAGAGATATCCTTCGCAATGCGGCCGCCGTATATGCCGAGCTGTTCACCAAAATATTCGGCGGCAAGCTTGACTTTTTTATACTCCACAAGCGCTTCGGTGAGCGGCGCACGCGGATCGTTCTCCTCCGGCTGACGCGGCAGCAGCATCCGGCTTTTTATCAGCATCAGCTCGGACGCCATGACGATAAAATCCCCCGCGATATCCATATCCATGCTCTGCATTTCGCCGAGATATTCCATATATTGGTCGAATATCACAGCTATCGGTATGTCGTAAATGTTAAGCTTATTCTTCGCTATCAGACGAAGCAGCAGATCGAGCGGTCCTTCGAATGCGTCGAGACGGAACTGTAATTCTTCCATATTGCATCAAATAAACGGAATAAGGCTGATGATGGCGTTCATTGCACGCAGTATCAGATTGATGAGCGCTGATAACGGCGTATCCAGAATGCCGGTAATCATCGCCAGCATGAGTGCGAGCATTATATAACGCTCATAACGCATGATGCCGAAATAATATTTATCGGGCAGAAATATGAGAAAAGCACGCGAGCCGTCGAGCGGAGGTATCGGCAGGAGATTGAAAACGGCAAAGCTGAGGTTCAATATATAAAAAACGTTAAAAAACAGCAGTATTACGGACGCTATCGTCCCTCCGATATTTGCGGCGACGAAAACCGCATATAAAACGCGGTACAGAAGCAGTCCGATGAACGCTAAAATTATATTTGACGCAGGCCCCGCGAGCGCCGTAAGCGCCATATCGCGCTTGGGCTTTTTAAAATACCGCGCGTCGATCGGCACCGGCTGCGCCCAGCCGAAGCCGACGAGCAGCATCATCAGCGTCCCGAAGGGATCGAGATGCTTTAAGGGATTGAGCGACAGCCTGCCCATCGATTTTGCCGTCGGGTCGCCAAGCTTATATGCCATATAGCCGTGCGCGGTTTCATGCACCGTAAGCGCGAGCAGTATGACCGGTATGCGCATGAGATATATGGGCAGATTTGACATTATATTTGATAAATTAAACATCGTTTCGGCACAGATCCTCGAAGCTCTCGCGGCGGACGGCGACGTAAGGCTTGCCGTCGCGTATCATTATCACCGGAGGACGCGGGATACGGTTATAGTTTGACGCCATCGAATAGTTATAAGCGCCTGTCCCGAACACGGCGAGGATATCGCCGCGCTGTGCGCTCTGGAGAGCCATTCCCTCGCCGATGAGGTCGCCGCTCTCGCAGCAGCGTCCGGCGACGGTACATATATAATCTTTTGCGGCGCCTGCGCGGTCGGCAATACAAACGTCGTACTGCGACTGATAGAGGGCATAGCGTGGGTTATCCGGCATACCGCCGTCTACCGATACATAATTGCGGAAGCCGGGAATCTCCTTGACGCTTCCGACAGTATAAAGGGTAACGCCCGCCGCCGCGACGATTGCGCGGCCCGGCTCGAGCATGATGCGCGGTCGAGTGACGCCGTACTGTGCGCAGGCGCTGTCGACCGACGCGGCTATCTCACCGATTGCTTTGTCATAATCGATCGTCCGGTCGGCGTCGGTATATGGGACTCCGAGTCCTCCGCCGAGATTCAGCTCGGACGCTGTATAACCTGTTTCGGCGCGGACATCGGCGATGAATTTTATCATTATGGACGCCGCGCTGTCAAACGGATCGTTTTCAAATATCTGCGAGCCGACATGGCAATGGAAGCCCGCAAGCGTTATATTTGGCTTTGCGAGCGCGTATTTTACGATCTCCATCGCCTGACCGGTGACGATTGCAGTTCCGAATTTGGAATCTACGTTGCCGGTGATTATTTTTTTATGTGTGTGAGGATCGATGCCGGGGGTTATTCGCAGCAGTATCTTTTGATTTATTCCAAGCTCTCCCGCAACAGCGTCGAGCGAATCAAGCTCCTCATGATTGTCGCAGACGAACGTTCCGACACCGCAGCCGAGCGCCATACGGATATCGGCGTCGGTTTTATTGTTGCCGTGGAAATATATGCGGCTCATATCGAAGCCGGCGGCACGAGCGGTATAAATCTCACCGCAGGATACGGCGTCCGCGCCGAGTCCCTCCTCCGCGACTATACGGTATAGCGCCTTGCAGGAGAGCGCCTTGCTCGCGTAGAGCGGCACGCTTCCCTCTCCGCAGTATTTTTCGAGAGCGGCGCGGTAAACGCGGCACATCGAGCGTATCTTGCCTTCATCCATTATATAAGCGGGCGTTCCGAACTGGCGGGCAAGCTCGACGGCGTCCGCTCCGCCTATCGTCAAGTGACCCTTTGAGTTGAGTCCGCAGCATTCTTGAATAAACATTGTAAATTCACACCTTATCCGGGATTTTTGATTATTTCAATATATAAAAAATAAATATCACATATATTTCATGATTTCGCCGAGTATTTCGTTCTTTCCCTCTCCGCTTAGCGCGGAAAACGGTATCACCGGCACTCCGATGCGCGCTATTTCGTCGAGCGACGCCGCTCGGTCGGTTTTATTGAGCTTATCGACCTTTGTCGCGGCGATAATGAACGGCACGCCGCACTGTATCAGCCAGTTTAACATTACCTCATCGTCGCGCGTGACGCCAGCCTTGGCGTCTATAAGCTGCACTATGAGCTTTGCACGGCCGTCTGCGGCGAACTCCTGCATATAACCGTCGACCAGCTTTGACCAGCGTTCCTTATCTGCCGGAGCACGCTTTGCATAGCC
>JBAXZA010000249.1:0-3334 GCA_041670545.1 Eubacteriales bacterium
CGCAGGTCATGTGTTCCGGCACACTCGGCTGCGCAAAGAAAAAATACGTCTACGAGGGTGCGCACGACTGCATCTCCGCCGCGCGTCTTGGCGGCGGAGACAAGGAGTGTCCGAACGGCTGCATCGGTCTTGGCACCTGCGCATCGGCGTGCAAATTCGGCGCGATCGTCGTCACTGACGGCGTCGCGGCTATCGATTACGAAAAATGCGTCGGCTGCGGAACGTGCGTCGAGCGCTGTCCGAAGCATATCATCAAGCTCATTCCGTACGACAGCGCACATTGGGTCGGCTGTATGTCGCATGACAAGGGCGCGGTGACGCGCAAATACTGCGATATCGGCTGCATTGCCTGCGGATTATGCAAAAAAGTATGCGAAAGCGGCGCTATTGATATCGTCGGAAACACCGCTTCCATCGATTATTCAAAATGCACCGGCTGCGGCAAATGCGTGGAAAAATGTCCGCGCAAAATCATATGGTCGCGCGGACAGCAGCTTCGCTTTGGCGTGACGATCACCTCCGACGAGCTTGAGGAGAAGAAAACAAAATAATGCTGACGATTGGCTGCGCGAGAGCGGAGCTGACCGGGAAAGCCGCCGAGGATCGCGCGCGGCTTTCTCTTTTATGTCAGACGCTGCTCGCCAAAATGCTTCATGAACGTTCACCGGCGCTGTTCGATCCATCGTCGCCGCCCGTTATCTGCCGTACAGAGCTTGGTAAACCGTATTTCAGAGATCATCCCGATATATTTTTCAGCTTCTCACACAGCGGAGAGCTTGCGGTCTGCGCGCTCGGAAATGCTGCGCTCGGTGTCGACGCCGAGCGGAAGCGCGTGATATCCGATGGAGTGCGCAGACGTTTTCTCGGCGGATGTGCGCAGCCGGACGCTGTCAAACGCTGGACTGAACGCGAGAGCTACGGCAAAATGACCGGAGAAGGCTTTTTGTTCGATGAAAATTTCATTGTACCTCATGAATTCGCTTATTATTCAGCTGTCAGCGATGTCAAAAATAATATTGCTGAACAGAAAAATAAGGAAAAAAGCTCCATTCGGAGCGGCAGTCAAAACGACTGCCCAAACGGAGCTTTTGAGGGCTATATGATAACCCTTTGCATTTCACGAGCCGCTGGAACGATAATGACGGACACCGAGCCGCCACACGAAATAACATGGTATTAAAAATATGAAACAATAAACTGGCGTCAGCAGAGCGGCAATATCTGACGTTCGTCCGATGATATATCTGAACGGATAATACTGCGCGCAGGCGAGCGGAACGACGAACGTATAAAATATCAGCACTCCTCTGCCGTAGATATCGATCGGATATGAGCCAAGCTCACGTCCGCCGTCGGTGAAGACATTCATAAATTCAAGTCCCTCGAGCGTGAAGAAGCATATCGAAGCGTAAATAATAAACAATCCGGTGAAAACCGCCGTTTCGCCGATTATCATAAGCGCGAGAGCAAATATTTTATCTGGCGTCCATATTATTCCGCTCGCTGGGAGAGCGTATATTAGTATCGCAATCGACTGCAAAAAACGTCCGATGCGGGTAAATTCTATGCGCTGTCCCATCACCTGCAAAACGAGCGGACGCGGACGCACCATCATGCGGTCAAATTCACCGTTTCCGATTATTCTCGCAAAGCCGTCGAAGCCGCGAAAAAAACATTCCGCTGTCGAAAATGCGAAAATGACCGACGAATAACATATGAGAATTTCGCTGAACGTATAACCGTCGACGTTGGAAAAACGCTGAAACAGGAAGTATATTGTCAGGAATGTAGCGAACGAGGTCAAAAACTGTCCGAACACCGACATGAAAAACGAAGCTTTATACTGCATCTCGGAGCGCAGGCGTATCGAAAAATATTTAAAATAAAGTCTGATATTTCCCATTTTTACGCCCCCTGCACTACGACACGGACGAGCGCACGCTTCATCCATAATTTACCTGCCACAGTCATGACGGCAAACCAAAACAATTGCAGTCCGATGAAAAACAGCGCTTCCTTCCCTGCCATCACGCCGCCCCAGATCATATACGGCGTGCTCTGCATCGCGGCGAACGGCGACAGCTCGAGCACTCTCCGCGCGGCGTCCGGGAAAAACGGCAGAGGTATAAGCTCGCCCGAGGTGAAGCTGACGATGTTGACGAGGATAAGCCGCAAGCCGTTTGACGAAACGGTATAAAACGTCGATATATACACCAGCATTCCGAACGAGATAACGCACAGAAAGCCGAGTATGAGCGACAGCGCGAACAGCGCACCCGCCGCAGCGCTCGCAGGCGGATTCATCGCAAAACCGTGCGGGAGAAAAAACGCAACGAGCAAAATCGGAAAACAGCGCAGGACGGCGCGGGAGGTGCGCGTCGCCGCTGTTTTCGCGAACCACATTCCATAAATGTCGGCGGGGCGGCAAAGCTCATAAGCGACGTTGCCGCTCGATATCATATCGATAAGCTCGGCGTCAAAATACCATGCCATAAACAGTCCTAAAAACGCCTGACGCATCCATATATACGAGGTGAGCGCCTCCATCGGCATGGGCAGCGACGAGGGATCCGAACGCGCAAAGGCGCTGTATATCAGGATATCCATAAAGCCCCACGCAAACTGCGTCGCGATTCCAGCGATCGCCGCCGCACGGTACTGAAGCCCGGAAATAAACTTCATTCTAAAAAAAGACAGATATTTAACGACACCAGCGCGTTTTTCGGCTTTATCGGTGTTTTGAACATTCGCGCTCATTTCTTCCCCTCCCCGAAAAATTCTCCGTAGAGTTTGAGAACGATATCATCTATCGACGGCTCGCTTACCGAAACGTCGCGTATTTCGCATCCGTCGGTCAGAGCCGATATCGCACCGCCTATGTTGATGCGCGAGGTGTCGACGTCGTATATAACGCGTCCGGCGCGGCTGTCGCGAATCCGCACTCCATCCGGCACATCCGGCATTTCGGCTTCGCGGCTGTATTCGACGCAAAGCTCGCGTCCCGCGGCGTATCGGCGGCGAAGCTCGGAAATCGAACCGTCGAGCAGGATTTTACCCTTGCCGATGAGCAGTATTCGTTCGGTAAGCGCTTCGATATCCTGCATATCATGCGTGGTGAGTATCACTGTCGTGCCGTATTCGCGGTTCTGTTCGCGCACAAATTCGCGCACCGCTATCTTCGAGACGGCGTCAAGCCCTATCGTGGGTTCGTCGAGGAACAGTACCTTTGGCGTATGCAGAAGCGACGCCGCAATCTCGCATCTCATGCGCTGACCGAGCGACAGAGTGCGTACCGGGGCTTTGATAATGTCGCCGAGATCGAGCATTTCGCGCA
>JBAXZA010000250.1:0-3325 GCA_041670545.1 Eubacteriales bacterium
AAAACGAAAAGCTCCCGAAAAATCGGGAGCTTTATTTTATACGTTCTCCGCGTATTTTTATACGCTTGTGACGTATTTTTATACGTTCATAACTACCGGAAGTATCATCGGCTTGCGCTTGGTCTTGGCATAAAGGAATTTGGAAATATCATCCTTTACCTTCGCCTTGAGCTGTGTCCAGTCGGTTATATTATTTTCAAGGCAATCCGAAAGCGCGTCGCGAGCGATTAGCTTGACCTGATCCATAAGCTCCTCGCTTTCGCGGACATAAACGAAGCCGCGCGATACGATATCCGGCCCGGATATTATCGTGTTGTCGTCGATATCGACCGTCGCGACGACGACGATAAGTCCGTCCTGTGCAAGATGACGGCGGTCGCGAAGCACGATGTTTCCGACATCGCCAACACCGTAGCCGTCGACAAGCACTCGTCCGGACGGAACACTGCCGTTGAAGCGTGCGCCGTCCGCGTCTACCTCGAACACCTTGCCGATATCAGAAATGAAAATATTGCTTTCAGGTATTCCGACCGATTTCGCGATCTCCTTATTGCAGATCATATGTCTGTATTCGCCGTGTATCGGCATGAAATATTTCGGCTTTGTCAGCGCCTGCATGAGCTTTAATTCCTCGCGGCATGCATGACCGGAAACGTGAACCGATACGAGATCGTCGCGGAATACCGTCGCGCCCTTTTTGAACAGCTCGTTTATGATCTTGTCGACCAGCTTTTCGTTGCCCGGTATGGGATTTGCGCTGATAACCACAAGATCCTGCGGACCAAGCTCGACCTTATCGTGATCGGAAAACGCCATGCGGTAGAGCGCCGACATCGGCTCGCCCTGGCTTCCGGTCGTCACGATGGTAATCTGCTCGTTAGGATAGCGTTTGATTTCGTTTATATCGATGAGCACACCGCTCGGAACCTTCATATAGCCAAGCTCGACCGCCGCTGAAACGACGTTGAGCATACTGCGTCCGGTGATCGCCACCTTGCGGTTATACTGCGCGCTTGTGTTGATGATCTGCTGAACGCGGTGAACGTTCGATGAGAAGGTCGCGATAACGATTCGCTTGTCGGTATTGCGCATGAAAATATTATCGAGCGACTGACCGACATTGCGCTCGGACGGCGTATAGCCCGGGCGCTCAGCGTTGGTCGATTCGCAGAGAAGCAGCGTTACGCCCTCGCGTCCAAGCTCTCCCAGCCGCGTTATATCCATCATTTCGCCGTCGATAGGCGTGAGGTCGAGCTTGAAGTCGCCTGTGTGAATGACCGTGCCGACCGGAGTTTTGATGGCGAGACAGCATGCGTCGGCTATCGAGTGATTGACGCGGATAAATTCCACCGAAAATACTCCAGCCTTGATAACATTTCCTGCTTCAACGCAGTTAAGCACCGGCTTTTTATCGAAACGATGCTCGTTCAGCTTATTTTGAAGTATGCCGAGGGTGAGCCGTGTGCCGTAAACCGGAACGTTTACCGTTTTCAGGATATACGGCAGTGCGCCGATATGATCCTCGTGTCCGTGCGTGAGAAATATGCCCTTAATCCTATCGATATTTTTCTCAAGATAGGTTACGTCGGGTATAACGAGGTCTACTCCGAGCATATCGTCGTCCGGGAAGCCAAGCCCGCAGTCTATCACGATGATATTGTTCTCACATTCGAGGACATACAGATTCTTTCCTATCTCGTTGAGTCCGCCGAGCGATATTACCTTTAATTTACTGTTATTTTTTCCTTTTGCCATAATTTACCTCTCTTATGTTTATAATTCATTTCAAGGCGGCCGCGCAATTCCGATCCTATGAAACATCTGAATAATGTACAATTCGTCTGCGCAAATATTGAAATGCAAGGGCTGAATGTCCTTGATATCAACATATCGGCGCATTAATCAGAGGTTTACTGTTTTATCAATACCGCAAAAGCCCTTCGGCTCGTCAGCGGAATATATGAATTTTAAATTGTGCGGTTTTGCCTTACCATTCGTACAAAAACGCGGTTACGCGCGTGAAAGCACGGCGTTGACGCGCGAAAAAAGCTCCCATATGCCAATGGGATCTGATATTTATTTGTGAAGCTTACACCGCCTGTGCATAACCCGACACGGAGAACAAACGATCCGTTCCCCTGTGATTTATGACGCGTATGTAAAGAAAACGGCGCTGATTTTGAGCTTTAACCGGGCGTATAAATTTCGTCACCGCCGGCTTTTGACCCGAAAAAAGTCCGTATTCCAAATAACGGCGGCGCTCCGCACTGCCATACCTTGCGTGTATGGGCGAAGCCGCGTCCTTTATTGCGTACGGACGCGTTTGCCGGCGTTTCGATTAATTTGGCGAACACATATATCTTTTTTAGTATATCACATAATTGTGAAAATGTTCATACTGTAATGATGAATATTTTGTTAATGAACGTGTGATAATACCGTTGTGATCTCGCGGCGCGAGCGCTGCGGCACAAAATACGCACATTGTTCCGAAAGGAGAAAAATATGAACGGCAATTTTAATCGAAGCCATTACAGTCTGCCCGGTATTCCGCTTCCCGGTCATGTCACGGGCGATATGCCCGACCCGATGGATCTTGAGGCGATGAACCATATAACCGATACGACATTTTCACACAACTACGGAATCAATCCTAAGGTTTCCGGAGTTATAGGAGCGTACGCCGATACCGGTATAAATACCGATCCGCTCGGTATGTATACGGGACGCCCCGATCCCGAAACCGATGAATTCGGCAATGTCTATATGACACTCCGGGATTCGTATGTCATCCCGGTTCAGGACGCCGACGATCTGTAACTGTTGGCGGATGGGTACGCGATGAAAAAGGCAAGACCTTAGAGTAAGGACTTAGCGAGAGCCTTAAATCCGGTTATTATTTTTAATTGATTTTTGTTGTATAAATCAATTTACAGACAATACCAAAGCTTCACATTCCGATAACAGACCAGATAACGGCTAAAACGCCCGCTCCGCTCAGCGCGCCGCAGATGAACCATCTCAGCGCCGCGAGAGGAGCGGTTTTGGTTTTATCGCCCGATAACGTCCCCGCGCCGCTTTTGACTATCAGATTTTCGGATATTATACGGTTGGCTTCGTTTATCATATCCGCTTCGCCGCATGGCGCTTCGGTAAAACGTTCGTTCAATATGAAATACGCTTCGTCGAAAAGCTCGCTTCCGGTGCTCTTGAGCATCAGCATACGCTTCTGACAGCCGCGGCAGTTCAGGCGATAAGATTGTCCCATTATATTTATCCTCCGTTTTTGATGTGAATATATTATTGACAAAATTTCCGTGAATAA
>JBAXZA010000251.1:0-3316 GCA_041670545.1 Eubacteriales bacterium
ATCGGAAATCCGCTGTATCACTGGTCGCACCTCGAGCTTCGCCGCTATTTCGGCATAAACGCCGTTATCTGCGAGGACAGCTGCGACGAGATATGGGCGTGCGCGAACGAAGCCTTAGCGTCGCCCGAGATGAGCGTACGCGGAATAATCAAGCGCTCCGGCGTCGAGGCTATCTGCACTACCGACGATCCGTGCGACACCCTCGAATATCACCGTGAGATTGCCGCCGACGACTCCTTTGGCGTGCGCGTGCTTCCCGCGTGGCGTCCCGACAAGGGAATAAACCTTGACCGCCGCGGCTATACCGATTACATTTCACGGCTCGACTCGGCGTCCGGCGTCGCTATATGCGGAATTGTCAGCCTGCGCGATGCTTATATGCGCCGCCTTAACTTTTTCGCGCAGAACGGCTGCGTCACCGCCGATATGGGCATCGACGAGGTCATTCCATACGCCGCGCCGCTCTCGGATACCGAGCTTGATATGATATTCAAAAAAGCATACGAAAGCGACGGCGCGGATATCACGCCCGCCGAGGCTAACGCCTTCCGCGCCGATATGTTCCGCTTTTTCGCCGCTCAGTACAAACAGCGCGGCTGGGTAATGCAGATTCATTACGGCGTGCTGCGCAACGTAAATCCGGCGATGTTCAAAAAACTCGGAGCGGACACTGGCTTTGACATCATCGGCGGACGCACGAGCACCACGGAGCTTGCGCGTCTGCTCGGTTCGGTCGAGGAAAGCTCCGGACTGCCGCGTACCGTGATATATTCGGTCAATCCGGAGGACAATGCGGCGACGGCGGCGCTCATCGGCGCGTTCCAGCGCTCAGACGGCTCGGGTATGCCGCTGCTTATGCAGGGCAGCGCGTGGTGGTTTAACGACAACCTCTCCGGCATGAAGGCTCAGATGGAAACGCTCGCAAATATGTCGGCGTTCGGCTGCTTCCTCGGTATGCTCACCGATTCGCGCAGCTTCATATCCTACACCCGCCACGAATATTTCCGACGCATACTCTGCAATATGATAGGCTCATGGGCGGACGCCGGACTTATCCCGAACGATCCCGCGGCGCTCGCCGACATCGTGATGGATATCTGCTACAACAACACAAAGAATTTCTTCGGTTTTTAAGGAACATCTGAATAAGGAATAAAACTCGCTCCCCGACGATATATTGGTAATAAATATATCGTCGGGGAGCGTTTTATGCTGAATTTTCTTTCGTTTATAAATACATATGTGTTCGGCCCGGCGCTGCCGCTCGTGATGATAATCTGCGGCGGCTTTTTTATCGTTCGGCTGCGCGGCTTTTATATTTTTCATCCGGCTAAGGTATGCGGTGCGCTCGCAAACGGCGGAAAGGGCGAAAAATCATCGTTTCGGGCGCTAAGCGTCGCGCTTGCCGGAACGCTCGGAGTCGGCAACATCGCGGGAGTCGCGGCGGCTGTAACGGCAGGCGGCGCGGGCGCGCTTTTTTGGATGTGGATATCGGCACTATGCGCGATGGCGCTCAAATACGCCGAAACCTCGCTTTCTATTCGCTTCCGGGGCGGCGGCTGCGGCGCGTTTTCCTACATTTCACGGTGCTTTAAAGGCGGACGCGCCGCGCGAATCATCTCGTCAATATTCGCCGTGCTGTGTCTTGGCGCGTCCTTTTCGATAGGCTCGGTCGTGCAGATAAACGCGGCGGCGAAGTCGCTTTCCCGCGTATTCGCCATACCCGAGCTTGTCTGCGGCGCTTTATTCGCCGCCGTCGCCGCCGCCGTCGTATTCGGCGGCTTTTCACGCATATCCTCTGTAACTGCGCGGCTCGTGCCGCCGTTATGCGCAGTATATATCGTTTTGTGCGCCGCAATGCTTATATCGGGCAGGGCGTATCTCGGCGGCATAATGCGCGATATATTCGCCGGTGCGTTCGATTTGGGCAGCGCGGCAGGCGGCATCGGCGGCTTTCTGCTCATGCGTTCGCTGCGTTTCGGCGTAGCGCGCGGTGTATTATCAAACGAAGCCGGCTGCGGCACCTCTCCCTTTGCTCACGCCGAGGCGGACGCTCCCAATCCGGCGGCGCAGGGCTGCTTCGGAATATTCGAAGTGTTCTGCGACACCGTTATCCTATGTACCCTCACCGGACTCTGCACGCTAATATTTCTCAAGCAGTATCCCGAATGCGCGATTTTCGACGGAATACCGCTGTCGCTCATGGTATTCGAAAATTCATTCGGATGCTTCGGCGGAATGTTTCTCGCGATATCGACGGCTCTGTTCGCGCTGGCGTCCTATTTGTGCTGGGCGTTCTACGGCGCCGCCGCCCTCTCCGCGCTGACAGTGTCGCCGGGAGCACGCAAGGTATATCTTGCCCTCTACTGCATAAGTGCGTTTTATGCCGCCGCCGCGTCCTCCGAGGTCATGTGGCAGCTCGCCGACCTTTCGGTATCGGCGATGGCGATGCTCAACGTCGCGTGCCTGTGCCGTATGTCGGGCGAGGTGAGCGCGTATACAAAGGAGTATTTCACATAGCCGCGATTTAACGCGCATATGTTATCGCCGGCTGCGGCAAAAAAACAAGGGTCATACGCCCTTGTTTTTTTCATGGAAACAAATTTTACCGTCATTTCATTCTCGCCGCGATAAAACGCGCGACGCCGTCCTCGGAGTTGGAACGTATCACTGCGTCGGCTTTGGCGCGAACCTCGATGTGAGCGTTTTCGACCGCGTAGCTTTCGTCGCAAGCTTCGAACATCGGAAGATCGTTGAGATTATCTCCAAAGCCGGCTATATGAGCAAAGCCGAAGGTTTCTCGAAGCTTTGCCACCGCGTTCTTTTTGGACGCCAAGACCGAGCAAACCTCGAGATACCAGAAATCGGAGTTGTAGATATCGCGGTAAAATTCGGCTCGCAGTCCGCTTATGCCTGCAAGTGCTTCATATGCCGGTCTGAGCTTCTCCTCATGGTCGGAAACCGAATAATATACGGCGCGGGAGAGCCTGAGTGCGGCAAAATCCAAGGTTTTTGTGAATACCTTGCCGTATTTTTCTATGCGTTCGGACATGAACGCCGCCGCGTTCGGTGAGGAAATGTTCTCATAACAGGTCGAGAGCGCACCATCGTCTATAAAATACAAAAAACCGGACAGCGAACAGGCGTGAATTACCGAACAGAGCGTTTTCGCGCTGTCCTCACCCATATAATTCACCGAAACATATTCGCCGCGCACCGTGTCATACAAACAGACGCCGTTCATCAGCACCGCCGGAACGCTCATGCCGACGCCGGAGAGCAGAGCGCGGACCGTCGCCGCCGTCCTCGCCGTCGC
>JBAXZA010000252.1:0-3311 GCA_041670545.1 Eubacteriales bacterium
GCTCGATCGAAGCGGGAACGGCTACCGATATACTTGAAATGGACGCTGCGAGCAATACCGGCGTCGACTACATCCGCGATATCCGAGACGAGGTCGTTTATACCCCGTCGGCGCTCAAAACGCGCGTTTATATCATAGACGAGGTTCATATGCTCTCGAACGGCGCTTTCAACGCGCTGCTCAAAACGCTCGAGGAGCCTCCTCCTCAGGTAATATTCATTTTGGCGACCACCGAGCCTCATAAAATTCCGGCGACGATACTATCGCGCTGTCAGAGATTCGATTTCAGACGCATAAACAGCCGCGTCATCGCAGACCGGCTTATGTATATTGCGAAAAACGAATCGATAGAGATAGACGACGCGGCGGCTCAGCTCATCGCAAAGCTATCGCAGGGCGGAATGCGCGACGCAATAAGCCTGCTCGAGCTTTGCGCCGGAGACGGGCGGAAAATAACCGAATCGCTTGTGAGCGATACGGCGGGAGTCGTCGGACGCGGAGCAGTCGAGCGCGTCATACGCGCGGTGCTTTCGCACAATTATGAGGAAATATTCAAAACCATAGCCGAGCTTTATGCTTCATCGAAGGATATAAGCGTTTTTTGGCAGGATATTACGGCGTATTACCGCGATATCATGGTATATAAAAGCATCCGCGAGCCGTCCGAATATCTCGATCTGACCGAGAGCGAAAACGCACAGCTCCGCGATATTTCATCGGGGTTTCGTATGGAAACGCTGATAGAACATACCGCGATGCTCGACGACGCGTTCATGACGATACAGAACGCGCGCACCTCTGCGGCGAAAAGGCTGTCGGCGGAGCTTGCGCTTGTCCGAATGTCAAACGGCAGGCTGAGCGCGTCGCCCGAATCGCTGCTCGCTCGCATATCCGCGCTCGAGGATAAAATCGCGATGTCTGGCATGACCGCCGCCGTGCCGACGCGCGCGTCTCCCCCCGCCAGCTCAGTATCGGATATTTCGGAGGAGAATGCGGCTGGTGTCAAAGCGTCCGCCGCCGAATCGGAGGATAAAACGTCCGGTGCGCACACAGCTGCGGTTACAGCCGGAGCGCCTAAGATAATGCGTGCGCTCGGCTGCTGGCAGGACGCAATTGCGAAGCTCGCCGTATATTCGCCTATGGAATCGTCATTTTTGAGCGGTTCAAAAGCATACAAATGTGAAAACGACGGGAAAATAATGATAGTTTTCGACGCGCCGATGAAAATGAAGATGATGGCGAAGGACGAAAGCAGGCGTCAGATTGCGGGCATATTAAATACCTTCGGGACGGACGGCTCCGTCATAGCTCCGCAGGATATTACGGAGAGCTGCGCCGAGAAAAAACGCGACGACGGCGAATACAGCTATATAGATGAAATAATAGAACGAAAGGACGAAAATCAACAATGAAAGCAAGATTACCTCAGGGCATGGGCGGAGGTCAGCAGAATATGCAGGCCATGATAAAGCAGGCTCAGAAAATGCAGGAGGACATGGCGGCGCTCCAGGAGGAGCTTGACGTCCGCGAATATACCATTACAGCCGGCGGCGGCGCTGTCAGCGTCACCATCAACGGTAAAAAAGAAATACAGAAAATCGATATCAAGCCCGAGATCGTCGATCCCGAGGATATTGAAACAATGTCTGATATAATCATCGCCGCCTGCAACGAAGCTATCAAGAAGGTTGAGGAAGTCAACCAGACCGAGCAGGAGAAGATCACCGGCAAGCTCAATATGCCGGGACTGTTTTAAAAAATGACCGAATATATCGCGCCGCTCGAGAAGCTGATCGAACAGTTTCGGAAGCTGCCGGGCATAGGGCGCAAATCCGCGGTGCGGCTTGCGTTCCGTGTGCTTGAGTTTTCAGATGAATCGGCTGCCGAATTCGCCGCCGCCATCACTGAAGCAAAGAAAAACATCACCGAATGTGAAATATGCTGCAATATGAGCGATACAAAAATTTGCAGAATATGCTCGGACGAAACGCGCGACCGCTCGACGATATGCGTCGTCGAGGATATTAAGGCGGTCGCCGCGCTTGAAAAGGTGCGCGAATACAGCGGTCTTTATCACGTCCTGCATGGCGCGATATCGCCTATCGACGGCATAACGCCTGACAAACTGCGCATTGAGCAGCTTATCGGCAGGGTTAGGGATTCAAACGGTGAGATAAAGGAAATCATTCTCGCCACAAATCCCAATGTGGAGGGCGAAACCACCGCAATGTATCTGACTAAGCTTCTAAAACCTCTCGGAGTCCGTATTTCGCGGCTCGCCTACGGTATTCCGGCAGGCGGCGACCTCGAATACGCCGACGAAGTGACGCTTTTCCGCGCCATCGAGGGCCGCAGAGAGCTGCTCTGACGCATACGGCTGTAAAGAGCTGTATGATGTAATATTTAATGATAATAACAAAATCTCCAGCCGATTTTAATCGGTTGGAGATTTTTGCCGTTAATGTGAAGCTTATCTGTTCTCTATCATTTTAATTATATCGGACAGCGAAAGATCGCGCTCACGCGCCGCCGCCGCGATATCGTCATATTCATATTTTTCACGCTCGACACCCCAGCCGGACGAATGCTTGACGCGGATTGCTCCGGCGGAGGTTTCAACGGTTTCAAGCGTCCGATCAAGCGTATAGCGGCTGAATTCACATTCTCTGACGCCGAGCGTTGTTGTGTATTTAAACATCACACGCGCTATGCGTTCGCGCTCACTGCCGTCGCACAATACGCAGAGCATGACACCGGGACGCGATTTTTTCATTGTAATCGGAATTGTATAAACGTCGAGAGCGCCGGCTTCGAGCAGACGCTCCGACGCAAAGCCTATGCCCTCGGGCGTCATATCGTCGAGATTGCAGCAAAGACCGCGCACATTGTCGGTGCTGTCCAACGTTTCGCCGAGCATGGCACGGACGCAGTTCGCCGTATCAAAATCCTTTTTGCCCATGCCATAACCCACATCTGATAATTTCATCACCGGCATATCTCCGAATTCCGACGCAAAATGACGCAGCAGCGCGGCGCCTGTCGGAGTGCATAATTCGCCCTTGACAGCGCCGCCGTATATCGGAATACCTCGAAGAATATAAGCCGTCGCCGGAGCGGGAACGGGGAGGATACCGTGCGCACAGTGAACGTGACCGCTGCCGACATGAACCGGCGATACGACGACGCGCTGCGGCGCGAGCTGCTCCATGAGCATACAGACGGCGGTGATGTCGGCGACGGCGTCCATCGTTCCGACCTCGTGAAAATGTATCTCATCGACCGGAACGCCGTGGACGCTGCTCTCGGCTTCC
>JBAXZA010000253.1:0-3305 GCA_041670545.1 Eubacteriales bacterium
CAACTCCGGACGCGCCACCTTTTATCCCATTACAACGGTGAAGGCTCTGCCGCTGAACATCTCCGAGGACGATATGAAGCGTTATACGGGCTATGTCGGCATCGCGTCGGCGCTCATCGGATACGAACAAAAGTTTGCCGGAATCATCGGCTATATGCTCGGGCGCACCGTCGTGTTCGATAATCTCGACAACGCCGGAGCAATGGCGCGCGCCTACGGCTACCGTGTGCGCATTGTGACGCTCGACGGACAGCTTATCAACGCCGGAGGTTCATTCACCGGCGGCAGCGTCCGGCGCGACAGCGGTATGCTCACACGAACGGCGGATATTGCGCGCGCCATGAGCGACGTCGAACGTCTGCGCGGCGAAATTGCGGCTCAGAACGCACTTATCGCGCAGAAAAATGCAGACATCAAATCCGCCGAGGACGACGCGGAGGAACAGAAACGACGCGCTGGACTCATAAATTCTCTTTACACCGCCGAAAACACCCAGCTTGAGGTCATGAAAAATCAGCTCGGCGGAGACCAAAAACGGCTCGGCGAGGTTTCGGCGGAGCTTGATTCGCTCTCCGACGGACTTTCCGACTACGAGGGACGCAGAGCCGCGCTCGCCGGTGAATGCCGCGAGCTTGAAATGCGGCTTATCGCCCTTTCCGATGAAATATCGCGGCTGACGGCTTCACGCTCTGTTCTTTCCGATAAAGCGGAGGACGCCGCGCGGCGCGAAAACGCGCTCGATATCGAGCTTACACGTCAGAGCGGAGAACTTTCGGCGTCGAAAAATACGCTCGATTTCAACATTTCATCGCAGACCGCGCTCGAGGATCAGATTTCACGCGGCGAAGCGCTGGTTTATGAGCTTAACGTAAAGCTCATCGAAATAAAAAACAAAATCGAAACTGATAAGCGTCAGGCGTCGGAATTATCCGCCGCCGCAGAAACGTGCGAAGCGGACAAAATACGTCTTTCTGGCGAAATATCGGCTCTTGAAGCGCGTCAGAACGAACTGAAAAATCAAACGCGCGATATGACGCGCCGCAGAGAAAGCGTTTTCAGCGAATATATGCGGCTTCAGTCCGAACGCGCCGGCATTGGTGCGGAGCAGGACAAAATCACCGCAAAGCTGTGGGAAGATTATGAGCTTACATATTCCGCCTGCCTCGCGCTTGAACACGACGCGCTCGACGACAGCACTCGTCCGGCGGCGGCGGCGCGGCAGAACGAGCTTCGTTCGCGTATCCGCGCGCTCGGCCCTGTCAACGTCGGTGCGCTTGAGGAATATAAAGAAGTCGCGGCGAGATATGAATTCCTCAAAAATCAGCACGACGATCTCGTAAAATCGCGCGACGATTTCAACGATATCATATACAAGCTCGAAAACGAGATGCGGCTGCGCTTCTCCGACGTCATGGAGGAGATCGACGCCAACTTCAAAATCGTTTTCTCCGAGCTTTTCGGCGGCGGGACGGCGGAGGTGAAGCTCTCCGATCCGTCCGACGTGCTGGGCAGCGGCATTGACATCAACGTAGCGCCGCCCGGCAAGATTATACGCAGTATGTCGCTACTTTCCGGCGGCGAGCAGGCTTTCGTCGCTATCGCGCTGTTTTTCGCAATTTTGAAGGTCAATCCGGTTCCCTTCTGCATACTCGATGAAATCGAAGCGGCGCTCGACGACGTCAACGTCTACCGCTTCGCGCAGTACTGCCGGAGAGGTTCGGACAGAACGCAGTTCATCAACATAACCCACCGCCGCGGTACGATGGAAGCCGCCGATGTGCTTTACGGCGTCACGATGTACGAAAAAGGAATATCAAAGGTCATTACGCTCAATGTAGCGGAGGTCGAGGAAAAGACCGGAATTAAGCTGTAATATATTACGGGAGAACATAATGGGATTTTTTGACAAATTAAAAGAAGGTCTCAAAAAGACCAAGGACGCCATCTTCGGTCAGGTCGACAATCTTTTCAAAAGCTTTATCAAGGTCGATGAAAATCTGCTCGACGAGCTTGAGGAGGTACTGATAACCGCCGACGTCGGAGTCGAAACTACCGAGGAGATCTTAACGCGGCTGCGTGCGCGCATTAAGGACGAACGCCTTACAGACGCTCAGGACGCCAAAAACGCTCTCAAGGAGATACTCGTCGACATGATCGGCGAGGGCGAACCGCTGCGGCTCGACACACAGCCGTCGGTCATACTGGTAATAGGAGTCAACGGCGTCGGCAAAACGACGTCTATCGCCAAGATCGCGGCGCTGCTCAAGCGCGAGGGCAAAACGGTCATGCTCGCCGCCGCCGACACCTTCCGCGCCGCCGCAATCGACCAGCTCGCCATATGGGCGGAGCGCGTCGGCGTCGACCTCATCAAGCACGACGAGGGGGGAGATCCCGCCGCCGTTGTATACGACGCGGTATCGGCGGCGCGTCACCGTCATGCCGACGTTCTCATCATCGACACCGCCGGACGTCTGCACAATAAAAAAAATCTGATGGACGAGCTTTCAAAGATAAACCGCGTGATATCGCGCGAGCTGCCCGACGCTTCCCGCGAAACGCTGCTCGTTCTCGACGCTACGACCGGTCAGAACGCCGTTTCGCAGGCTAAGGAATTCAAGCACGCCGCCGACCTCACAGGACTTATACTTACAAAGCTCGACGGCACTGCAAAGGGCGGCATCGTATTTTCCATCAAACGCGAGCTTGGGATTCCGGTCAAATTCATCTGTGTCGGCGAAAAGGTCGACGATCTCGAACGCTTCGACGCGGCGCAGTTCGTATCGGCGCTGTTTGACGGCGATGAGGAAAAGTGTTAAAGAAACCGTCTGTAAACTGCGATATCATACGACATATTTTTTCAATTTGCCTTGAAAGGACGTCAAAACAATGAAAAAAATCGTACTCGCTTCGCGCAACCGCGCAAAAATCAAAGAGCTTGAAACAATTCTTCATTTGTATTCGTCCGATATACAGGTGCTTTCGCTCGACGATATCGGCTTTCAAGGCGATATTGCCGAGGACGGCGACACCTTCGAACAGAATTCGCTGATAAAAGCGCGCGTTCCGGCTTCGATGGGATATATCGGAGTCGCCGACGACAGCGGTCTTTGCGTCGACGCTCTCGGCGGCGCGCCCGGCGTGTTCTCCGCGCGTTATTCGGGCGGAGGCGACGTTGAAAACAACGCGAAGCTGCTCGGTGCTCTGCGAGGCGTTGAGGACAAGCGGCGCGGGGCGCGTTTCGTTTCGGTAATATCCGCCGTATTCCCCGACGGCAGCGAAATATCGGCGTCCGGCGAGGTCAAGGG
>JBAXZA010000254.1:0-3298 GCA_041670545.1 Eubacteriales bacterium
ACAGGAAACCGGCATAATGTACACCCAGACGCCCGATAACTTCGCACGGCGCAGCTTTGATGAATGCCGCAATATCCTCGAACGCAAATACGCGCTCGCTTATGGCTCTGGCTGCGCCGGAGCTGTTCACTGGGTATGGAACAGCAATAACTACATGGATAATATAAATGAAGCGCACATCGGAGCAGCGACTTCATGCGGCGCACAGAAATCGGAAGCTGATGTAAGCTATGATTTCGGAACGTTCATCGGCGCGGTGTCTGATCGGTTCGATGATAAAAAGCGCGAGCGTGTCGCTGTCGTGACGCCGTTTTCAAATCTCTATTCATGCCGTAATAAAGCAGCGGAGCTTTGCAACGCGGTATCAAGAACGCTCGGCTATGAGCTGCACGTTCCGTTCCAGGCGCTGTCCGAGTATGATATTGATCCGTCGTCCGATTACGATGTTATAATTGTTCCGGCGGCGGGAATACTCTGCGATGAAGCGTTTGCGGCGATAACGGAGATGGCTGAGCGCGGAGCGGCAATAGTTATGTCCGGTGTGTTTTATAAAGATGAATATTACAAAATACGTTCCGAACGTTTTGAAAAATGGGGCTTTGAGCCGATGAGCGAAACGTCGGCTCAGCGCGAGGAGAAAATCGTCCTTGACGGCGTGACGCAATATCTGACCTACGGCGGCGACGGACTCGCGTCCGCCGACAAGGTGATATGCGGCGGCGTAAATACCATCGCCGTACATGAAATAGGCAAGGGAAAGCTGATATGGCTGAACCTTCCGGCTGAAACCGGAGGGTTTGCAAACGCGTTTTACCGTTTCGCGTTCCGGCAGGCAGGTTACAAGCTGCCGATTACAGAGCATTCGAGCACGCGTGGAGTGTTTATAAACCGTCAGCGTTTCGCGTCAGGCACGCTGTATACGCTTGTAAACGAAAGCGGCAGTGATGAAAACGCTGCGTTTACCGATAACGAAAGCGGACGCGGATATTCGACCGATATTCCCGCCGGAAGAGCGGCGCTCTTTATGTGCGGAGCGGACGGAAACGTGATAAAATCCTATCGTGATATCCCGGTTGCCGTCAAATAAGATGGACGGTGCGCTGTCAGCATCAATATAATGATGCGATAAGCATTAAAATATCGTTTGGCAAAAACAAAAAACGCCTTCGCGGAACAGAATCCGCGAAGGCGTTTTGTCATTTTATCAGCTGAACATATCCAAGCTCGGTATAGCCGCGGCGCTTGTAAAGCCGCATCGCGCCGTCGTTTTCGTATTCACATTCAAGACGGTAGCCTGCGATGTCGTGATCGCTTGAAAGCAGACGGGGATTTTTCTCGATATAATCGAAAAATTCGCCGCCGAGTCCGCGTCCTCGAAAGCTTTCCTTGATGTAAAGCTCCTCGATCCATACGACAAGCCCGCCCATCTCCTGTGAAAAATGCAGCGCGGTCAGAGCATAACCGGCGACAGCGCCGTCACATTCGATGATGAATATCGAAGCATATTGATCCGAGCGCAGACATTCCGCAAACGTGCGTTCGCGGTTTTCGTCAGATATTGGATGAATGACGGCGTCGGACGAGTAAAAATCGCGAGACATTGCAAAATATTCGGTTTTATCGGTGAAAACAGCTTTTCTTATCATAATGACTCCACGAAAAAAAGGACTGCTTGACGCAGTCCTTTTTTTATTTGTTAGGTTATCTTACTGCGTATTTTTTAACTACTGCGAAAGCGCAGGCTGCGCAGAGCATCGAAACGACAGCTATGACAGCGATATCAGAGGTCTGAGCCGCTGTGGTCGTTGTAGTCGGTGCGGTTTCTGCTGCCGGAGCTTCATCTGTTGCAGAGGTGTCTGCCGCAGTGGTATCTTCAACAACGAGCTGAGGAATATTGAGCGCGGAGGAAACGATCAGGCGGTCGCCGCCGTTGTAGCCCTGATCGGAAACGTAGATCTTGTTGTTGACAAGAGCGACGCCCGAGTAGTTGCTGTTATCGCCCATATTGCCTATCTCGCAAACCTTGGAAAGATCGGATTTATTGAGAACGACGATCTTGGAATCAGCACCCTGATAGGTAGAAACGAGGATATACTGGTCGTTTGCCCAGATACCGTATGCTTCTTCAACGTCGGTCTTCATTTCGACGGTCTTGCCGTCGGCGGAAACCTTCATAACTGTATCGCCCTTGCTGCCGCTTCCGAGATTGATGGTCATATAGATCTCGCCGGAGGTGGAAACATCGAGATATGCAGCTTCTGCGCTTGCAACGCCTGTAAGGGTTGCGAGAGTGACGATACCGTTGTCGCCGAAAGCAGTGTTGAGCTTGGGCGCTGTGGGATCGGTCACATCATAGCAGTAAACATAGTTAGGACCATAGTTTGTAACAAGGTACATAAGATATGTACCGTTGACGTTTTCAACAGTGCAGCCGTTAACGCCGACCTTGCCGGAAATAGCGATAGTCTCGTTGTAAACAGGAGCGAGATTAGCGTCGAGAATGGTGAACTGAACGGCGTCCTGGTTGGAAGGAACGGAAACGCCGAGATAAACATAGCCGCGGTCGTCAGCGCCGATGCCCTTGTAATAGCTCATGTCAGCGTCGATATAGTGACCAAGGATCGCTCCGTTAGCCGCGTCAAATTTGTAAAGCCCCTTCTCATCGGAGCCCTGAAGTATGCCGCCGTAGAGGTATTTGCCGTCGGGTGATGCCGTGAAGCCGCGCATTTCGCTTGTAGCGGGGCTTTGACCATCAAGAACTGTAAGCTCGCCGAATATGGCGTCGGTAAATTCGCTGTCATAGCTGCCCGCGAAGCAAACAGATGCCGCAGAGAGCATAACAAGCAGACAAAGCGCTAATGATAATGCCTTAAAAATCTTTCTCATTTTATCTCCTCCAAAAATAGTATAATTCCAACCTTTTGTATTATACCATGTTCTTAAATATTTTACAAGCCTTTTACATTGGATTAATATTACATTAAGTAATAGACCTATAAATAATATTTATAGCAGGACTAAAAAAATAAAATACAATCTATATATGAATGTGAATTGCCGTCCGATAATTCACCAATATTTTCTTGAAAAATGCAGCGTTATCTGATATAATCATATTTGAAATGAATATTGGCAAAAATGTTCGGAAAAACGAAAGGATATATAAATATGGATAATTCAAAATTATACAAAAGCCGCGCTCACGAGCTTGTCTCGCGCATGACAATAGCCGAGCGTATGGCGCAGCTTAAATACGACGCTCCCGCGATCGAGCGTCTCGGAGTTCCGGCGTATAACT
>JBAXZA010000255.1:0-3243 GCA_041670545.1 Eubacteriales bacterium
CGCGTTATTGACCATCGGCGCTGTTCTTCTGACAGGCTGCCAGGACACCAAATCCCCACTTAATCCGAAATATCCGACCACCATTACCATGTGGCACAACTACGGCGGAGAAATGCAGACGAGCATGACCGTGCTTGTCGACAGCTTCAACGCCGGTGCAGGAAAAGAAAAAGGGATCATAGTCCGAGTTGACGCGGTTTCCTCCTCGGCGGAGCTGACAAAGAATCTTGATATGATTTTAGATGAAAATCCCGCCGCTCCCGAAATGCCGAACATTGCGATCAGCTATCCGAAAACGGCGGTTAAGTTTGCGGAAAAAGGTTTGCTCTGTGACCTCACATCGTATTTTACGCAAGACAAAACAGACCTGTATGCAGATGAATTCATCTCCGAGGGCAAAATCGGGGACGCGCTATATGTATTTCCTGTGGCAAAATCTACGGAGGTGCTGTTTGTCAACCAAACCTTGTTTGAACGATTTTCCGCGGCGACAGGCGTCAATCTGGAAAGTCTTTCCACCTTTGAGGGGATCTGCGATACCTCCATAAAATATTACGAATGGTGCGGCAAGTCATTCTTTACCGCCGATTCGTGGTTCAATCTGTTTTCCGTTGCCGGACAGCAGACGAGCGACAGCTTTATTATCGATGAAGCACTGCAAACCGAGAGCCATACATACAAAAAGCTGTATGCCATGCTCGCCGACGCGGTTTCAAAGGGCGGCATCAAAATCTATGACGGCTACTCCTCCGATCTGGCAAAGACCGGAGATATCGTCTGCTCTCTCGGCTCGACAGCGGGGATTTTATACTACGGCGACAGCATAACCTATTCAGACAACACAACAGAAAGGGTTGAATACACCGTTCTTCCGTATCCGACAGTGAACGGCGGCGAAAAAATCGCGCTTCAGCGCGGCAACGGCATGATGGTAAAAAAGTCCACTGAAGCGGAGGAATATGCTTCGGCGGTGTTTCTTGAATGGCTTACGCAGCCGGAGCAGAATATGCAGTTTATCCGCAACACCGGCTATCTGCCTGTTACCAAAGAAGCGTTTAGCACGATCGTGGACGGCACGATGCCGGAGATTGAAAACGACAATATCGGTAAGCTGCTGACGACGGCCGTAGGAATGGTGAGGGATTACAAATTCTATATTCCACCTGTGTATGACGATTTTGATTTTCAGAGCAAGACCTTTGAAGCGGATTTTAAGGCGGCTGTCAGTGCGCCTGCAAAAGCGGAATAACGTTGGTGTTAAAACGGAAATACTATGTACAAATGAACATGGAGCAGTGACCATCACACGGTAATGGCGTGAAAAGGAGGGTGAGAAGCGTGGCGCTTATCAAAAGCATAAAAGAAACTCTGAACGACGGTCATAAAAAGGGCTGGTCGCTTGAGGTGCGCTTTATCGCCGCGTTTCTCACGCTGATCATCGCGCTTCTTTTGGCGGTAGGTATCGTTTTCGCTTCTCTCGGCGCGTTCGACTTCAACAGCTCCAAGACCGCCGCGCTTTTTGAGCATGAGCTGAATGGTATAACAGAGCGGATCAAAACCGACTTCAATACAATAACGTCATACTCGCTCGCGCTTTCGGAAAATCTGTCGCGGGAGCTTGCATTGCGCCTTGATGAAAATAACATAAATTCATCGGAAATCTCCGGTCATCAGGAAATTCTGAACGATCTGCTCGACAGCGTTTTTCCGATCATGTCGGCGGAGATACGGTCGATGAAAAGCAGCGGTGTTTTTCTGATTCTTGACGCGACCGTTAATCCCGCGCTTGAAGGTGCGGAATATTCAAAATCCGGTATATTTATCCGCAATATTGCCGCGCAAAATAATCTTTCGTCTGCTTATTATGATCTTCGTTACCTCTACGGTCCGGTTTCGCTGGCGCAGAGCCGTAAAATGGCGATACTTCCGCAATGGTCGCTTGAATATGATGTGTCAGCTATGCAGTCCTACCATACCGTCATTGAAAACGCGCGGCAGAACATAGAAAAGCCGCTGTCACAGCTATATTACTGGACGGCAAAGGAATCAGACGGCGGTGTTGACTACGGAATGTACTGCTGTGTTCCGGTTATCATAAACGATAATGTAGTCGGTATTTGCGGCTATGAGGTCAGCGCAATGCAGTTCAAGGTATCCTACGCGCCTGATGTATCCGGTCAGGATTATTCATTTTGTATGCTTGCGCCATCAGACGACTGCAACATTTATTTTAAAAATGCACTTTTCGCCGGAAATTATGCAGTCACCGCGCAGCAGCCAAGCTGCACCGTGAAGAAGCTTTCCGGCAGCGGATTTCTTACATACGATTGTGAAGCTTCCGGAGCTTTCGCCGGCAATCATGCGGAGCTTCCGCTGTATTCGGCATCTTCCGTATATGCGGAGCGCGGCTTTTCTGTTGTTCTGCTTACACCAAAAGCGCAGATAGCTAAAATCAGCCGTGATACGAACATGAAATACCTCGGCGGACTTGCCGTTCTGCTTCTGCTTGCGGTCGCCGCGGCAATCGTCCTCTGCCGGCGCAATATGAAGCCTGTCAAAAAGGCTTTTGCGGAAGTGCGGAAAAGCAGATCAGTCCGAACCGAAAAGACGCGCGTCCGCGAAATCGACGACCTTTTTGATTTTCTCTCGGAGCGTGACCGTGAAAATGAAGATAAGCTTCATCGTGCGGAGCAGGAGTGCAAAGATGCTATTGAACGGCAGGAAAAGGCAGCTGCCGAGGTTGAAACGATCCACGAGATTTACAAAAATGAAATCACACCCCAGCAATACGCGCAGTTCGCACGGAATCTGCACACCCTGACCGAAAAGGAATGTGCTATTTACAATTTGTATCTGCAAGGCAAAAAAGCGCAGGATATTGCCGTCAGCTGCGGTATTAGCATTAATACAGTCAAGTTTCATAATAAAAATATTTACGATAAGCTTGGTATAAATTCCCGCAAGGAGCTTTTACGCTACGCAATGTACAAGGATGGCATATTATAAATATGCGGGTAAAATGAATAAATAACGTGAGTTCGACGAAATTATTATCAGCCTAAAAACCAGCTGCCGATTCAGGGTAGGGACCCTGATTAGGCGGCGCAAGTCGGCGAAAACCACATCACTATACGCGATAGAAATGGTGCGGTATAAACAAATTCATACTTACTCAATAATAAACTTTTTATTAAAGCTTTTTGCCAGGCTTTTTCTCGAAAAAGCCGCGTACCTGCCCTCGTC
>JBAXZA010000256.1:0-3242 GCA_041670545.1 Eubacteriales bacterium
CTGTTCGCTCGTCCGCGACGATCTTTCCCTTATTTATAATAACAATGCGGTCGCATACCGCCTGAACCTCCGAAAGAATGTGCGTCGAAAGTATCACGGTGTGGTCGCGCCCGAGCATACGGATGAGGTTTCGCACCTCGATGATCTGCTTGGGGTCAAGACCGACCGTCGGCTCGTCGAATATTATCACCTTGGGGTTGCCGACCAGCGCCTGCGCAATGCCGACGCGCTGCTTATAACCCTTCGACAGATTTCGGATTATACGCTTGTAAACGTCGGAGATTTTGGTGACCTCCGCGATCTCCTCTAAATGCTTTTTGCGGTTGAGAGAGCAGCCCTTCAGCTCATAGATGAAGCCGAGGTATTCCTCGACTGTCATGTCCTGATAAAGCGGCGGTGTTTCGGGCAGAAAGCCTATCAGCTTTTTCGCTGCCTGCGGCTCCTCCAAAATGTCGTGACCGTCGATCGAAACGCTGCCCTCCGTCGCCGAGGCGTAGCCTGTCACGATGTTCATAGTCGTGGATTTGCCCGCGCCGTTCGGCCCTAAAAGACCGACGATCTCGCCGTCGCCGACGGTAAAGCTGATGCCGCCGACTGCTGTTTTGTCGCCGAATCGCTTTACAAGGTTTTCGATTTTTATCATGTGTTTGCCCCATTTCTCCGGCAGGATGTTTTTTATAAGCGCTTGTCGCGCCCTCCAACCGCGCTTTACAGCCGGATGCGGTCGGCTTTGTCCCCTCTCACCCCTTGCGCGGCAGAGTTTGACTGTAATCTATTAAAGTATAACATATAAATGTAAATAATTCATGAACGTTTGTACTATATTGCCCATCTTTCATCAAACTTTCAGCTCCTCATCACATTTCCGACACAATTACGCATGGAGGACGTTATATGCGGCATTCTAAGGCGCCATGCGTGACGCCTCAGAATGCCTGTCAAAGAACTTTAATCAGGAGATATATTGTTTTGTGTTCGGGTTTTGCTGATGTTTACACCTTATATTGAAATATAATCCGAATTTCCGCTTGTTTACAAGCGAAAATGATAATATAATATTCAACGGTGATGCGGAGCTAAACTATCTCATGCTTCAAGGTTTTCGCCAGGTCTCTTGCAAGAGGACGCGTATTTCTCCGCGTCCCCACGCGCTAATACGTCGCAGCGTTCATTGTAGGGATGTCCGGCGTGACCTTTCACCCAGACGAGGGTTACGTCATGCGTTTCGACGAGGGTGAGAAGGGAGTCCCACAGATCGGGATTGAGCGCGGGCGAGCCGTCGCCCTTTTTCCAGCCGCGTTTTTTCCAGCCCTTCGCCCAGCCCTTTGAGATACCGTCGCAGAGATATTTTGAATCTGTCGTGAGGGTGACAGCGCAGGGTTCGCGCAGAGCCGATAGCGCCGATATCGCCGCCGTCAGCTCCATGCGGTTGTTGGTGGTCATGCTCTCGCCGCCCGAAAGCTCGCGTTCGCGTCCGTTGTATACGAGCACCGCTCCCCAGCCGCCCGCGCCGGGATTGCCAAGACACGAGCCGTCGGTGTAAATATCGACATGGCGCATCATATATTACGCACCGCCGCGCGTCCGACAAAGCGACGGGTGAAATATTTCACCGCGCCGGCGTCGCCGCAAACCGAGAGCGGGCGGGTGAGCGAAATCATCTCATCGCAGAGCCGCTCGGCGTCGTCCATATTGTTCAGCCGCAGAAACAGCTGATCGCCGTCCTCGTTCACCTCGTCAAAATCATCTATATCGGCGACCGAAACCGCCTCGAGCGTGTCGTCGATCGTACAAACGCGGCTGTTTGTGCAGATCAAGCGCGAAATGTCCGGAATATCGCCGCCGCAGTTAACCTTTGACTCAGCGGACTCCGAATATGCGTCGATGGCGGTGCGCAGGGCTGCAATATGCGCGTCGGTCGTGCCGCAGCAGCCGCCGAGGATATATATATCTCCTGCAAGAAATTTTTCGGCGTACAAACCGAAATCGGCGGCGGTCATCTCAAACGACTGCGTTCCGTCGGCGTTTTCGCGCGGCATACCGGCGTTGGGCTTGGCGATAAGCGGGATTCCGAAAGCCCTTGCGTACGCGGCGAGGGGAGAGAGCGAGGTGAGCATCTTATCCGGACCGGTCGAGCAGTTCGCGCCGAACGCCGAAACGCCCATATCGGCGAGGGTGATAAGGCAGCAGAGCAGCGTATCGCCCGACATGGTTCGTCCGCGCTCATCGACCGTCATTGTGACGAATACAGGCTTATCAGACACGCTTTTGACGCCCAATACCGCCGCGCGCACCTCGGCGAGCGATATCGAGGTTTCAATAATGAAGAAATCGGCGCTGTCGTTCAGCGACGCCGCCTGCGACGCATATATAGCGGCGATATCGTCGAGCGAAGCGTCGCCCCACGGCTCGATAAAGCGTCCGGTAGGCGACATATCGCCGGCGACCAGACGTTTATCTGGATAAAACGAAGCGCGGACGCCGCAGGTCAGCGAGATAAGCGAACGGTTCACAAAATCGGCGTCGCCGTCCATACCGTGACGCCGGAGCGCGGCGCGGTTGCCGCCGAAGGTGGGCGCCATCACCGCGTCCGAACCGGCGGCATAATACGAACGCTGAATATTTTCGAGCGCCGACGGATTTTCAAGCACCCATTTTTCGGTGCAGCAGCCGCGCGGCATACCGTCGCGCATGAGCGACGTTCCGGTAGCGCCGTCGAGCAGCATGGGCAGCGGAAAGGAGCGCGGGAATTTTTTATAAATATCGTGCAGCGTCATTTTGTAGTTCCTTTCATTACCGCTTGATCGCGCGGCGTCGTAATGCCGCCGCTATATTATCTCCAGAGTAAAGCTCAGAGTACGAATTCGCCGTTTTCAAATACCGGAGTTTCGCCGCCGTCGTGAGCAATGCCGGTTATTTTCATATCGGGAGTGCCGAACATGAAATCGACGTGAACGGCGCTGTGATTGCCGCCGCGCGTCCCGACCTCCTCCTCGCTCATGTTTTCGCCGCCCAGCGTGGTGTCGGGATAGCAGTCGCCGAGCGCCATATGGCATGAAGCGTTTTCGTCGAACAGGGTATTGTAATATAATATTCCCTGCTGCGAAATGGGGGAGGACGCGGGGATAAGCGCTATCTCGCCGATGTGACGCGCGCCCTCGTCGGTATCGAGCAGCGACTTCAGCGCGTCATAGCCGGTCTGTGCGCCGAAATCAACGACCTTGCCGCCCTCAAAGCGCAGC
>JBAXZA010000257.1:0-3218 GCA_041670545.1 Eubacteriales bacterium
GCCGCCGCACGCTACGCCGCCGACGATATATTAAGGCGCGGCAAAACGCCGGTTTTCTGCGGTGGAACGGGACTTTATCTCGACAGCGCAATAGCAGGCGACCGCTTCGCCGAGATAAAATGCGACGCCGCGCTGCGCGAAAAATTAAGCGCGCGAACTCCCGCCGAAAATCATCTCGAGCTTCAGAAGATCGATCCGATATCGGCGGCGGCGATACATCCGAACAACACCAAACGCGTCATACGCGCGCTTGAAATTTACATCGCCACCGGAATACCGAAAAGCGAATGGGACGAGCGTTCGCGCTCTATCCCTCCTTATTATCACGCGCATATCGTGGGACTCGATTACCGCCTGCGACGCACGCTCTACGACCGCATCGACCGCCGCGTCGACCTCATGCTCGAAGCGGGACTCGAGGACGAGGTGCGCTCGCTCGCCGAGGACGGAGCGTTCGGAGATATCGAACGTTCGACCGCCGCCTGCGCTATCGGCTACAAGGAATTGCTCGACTATTTCGCCGGGCGCTGTACCCGCGCAGAGGCTGTCGAGCTTATAAAACAGCTCTCGCGCAACTACGCTAAACGTCAGCGGACGTGGTTTTATAAAAATCCTGACATAAAATGGATATATAATGATGATTTTGATCTGGAGGAAGCGGAACAGCGGCAAAAATATGTAAACATTATATTAACAATGTTAAATTGTTAAAATTATTGTGATATAATATTTTGTATGCGGTATACGCATAAATCTGTGCGGTCTGAACCGACGCGGCAAAGACGGCCGCGCCGCGCCCGCCCGGGCGAAAAGCCGCTCAAACCGGAAACGGGAGAATCCCGATGTTTGAATGCTGAATGGATAAAAAATATTTAAGGGGCGCGGCGGTATATTTCGCGCTCGCGCTGATGTCGGTGCTTGTCATCGTCTATATCCTGTACGCCGCGTTCGGCGGCAGGGCGGACGAGGTGGAAACCATTATAGCATCGCTCGTAACAGAGCGGGATACCGTCACCCTCGACGCGTATATAATGCGCGAGGAGAAGATACTTTACAGCTCCGAGGACGGCAGCGTCAGCTACCTCTCCTCCTCCGGCAGCAAGGTCGGAGTGACGACCGAGGTCGCCAACATCTACGCCGGAACCGATTCGGACGAAAACCGAGAGCAGATCATCGGGCTCGACAGCAAGATATCGATACTTTCGGCGAGCAATATCGCCTCGAATATCGTGCTTTCGGACACCACGCAGATAGATACCCGCATAGCCGGCACCTATTCGGAGATCACCTACAGTATGGCGTCCGGAGATATCGGCTACGCGCTGCGCCGACGCGACGAGCTGCTCACCCTGATCAATAAACGCCGCATCATAACCCGCAGCGTCGCCGATTACAACGACCGGATAACGACGCTCACGGGCGAGCGCGCCGCTCTCTCCGGACTGGGCGCGGAGATTGCGGAAACGGTAAAGGCCGGCATAAGCGGCTACTTTTATTCCGACATCGACGGCTATGAGAACGTTTTCACCTCGGCAAAGGCGTCAGATATGACCATTGCCGATTTCGACTCGATGAAGGAAGCTCCGCCAGCCGATTTCGATTTCGTTTCCGGCAAGGGCTACGGCATCGGAAAAATCGTCACCGATTACAATTGGTATATTGTCTGCGAAGCGGACGCGGACGCCCTGCGCACCTTCCGCGACGGCAATAAATACACCGTGATATTTCCGTACAGCGCCGACTGCGAGATAGCTATGACGCTCTACCGCGTAATATCGGACGCCGAAAGCGGGCGAGTGGTGCTAATATTCAAAACTGGCGTCAATCCGGACGGCTTCAACTATCTTCGCCGCCAGACTGTCGAGGTGGTGCGCAGCGCGTATACAGGCTACCGCGTCCCGATTTCCTCGGTGCGTATACTCGGCGACCGCCAGGGGGTTTATATCCTCGACGGCAACATCGTGCAGTTCCGCGACGTGCTTCCGCTCTGCGAATCAAACGGTTATTTCATAGTCGAGGTTCAGCCGGACAGCGCGGAAAACGAGCAGGCGTACCTGCGTCTTGGTCTTTATGATCTCGTGATTACAAAAGGAACAAACCTTTATGAAGGAAAAATCATTGAATAGCGAACAAAATGAAACCCTGTCCGCCGAAAACGCGCCCGCTGCCGACGAGCGTTCATATGAGGAACGCGTCGAAACTGCGGTGCGCGGCATGACAGACGTGCGCGGACGGATAAAAGCGGCGGCGGGCGAACGCGCGATAAGGCTTTGCGCCGCGACCAAAACCGTGCCTGCCGAGGTGATAAACTATGCCATTGATAATCTCGGTCTTACCGAGATCGGCGAAAACCGTGTGCAGGAGCTGCTCGATAAATACGAAGCGCTGCACAGAGATAAGATAAAGCTTCACTTCATCGGAAGCCTTCAGACGAACAAGGTCAAATATATCGTCGGCAAGGTCGACCTCATTCATTCGCTCGACAGCGTCGGGCTTGCGCAGGAAATCGAAAAGCGTTCAGCGAAGCTCGGCATAATCAGCGACGTCCTGATCGAGATAAATATCGGCGGGGAGCGTTCGAAGGGCGGAGTCCCGCCGGAGGACGTCCTCGGTTTTTACGACTCAGTATCTGTTTTCCCTCACGTCCGTGTGTGCGGAATAATGGCGATGGCGCCAAAATGTGATACCAATGAAGAATATTGTCGATATTTTGAAAAAACTTATCGGATTTTTATTGACATTTCGGGCAAAAGACTTCATAATATAGATAGCCCTATCCTTTCGATGGGAATGAGCGGAAGCTTCGAGCAGGCGATTGCCTGCGGCTCGAATATGGTGAGAATCGGAAGCGCGATCTTCGGCGGACGGGTATATCCCACGCGCTGACGCGGCAGAGCGTTTCACTGTGCCGTTTTCTGTATACAGAAGCGGATTTATATAGATTTAAAATAACATAAGATATCGTTTTGGAGGTATTCTAATGGGCTTCATGGATAAAATAAAGGGCATGGTCAATCCCGAAAGCATCGACGATAATTACGACGACGAATATGTATTCGACGGCGACGAGGACGCGCAGAACGGCGCTCCGGCTGCCGGCGGAGATTATAATTACGACGAGGATTATCAGCAGACTCAGCAGACTCCCGTGCAGCGCGGCTACAACCAGCAGCAGCGCGGCGGTCAGTATCAGCAGCAGCAGCCTGCGGCGCAGCAGC
>JBAXZA010000258.1:0-3214 GCA_041670545.1 Eubacteriales bacterium
AATTGTACCTTGACATAAGTTCTATTTATTGTTATACTAAAGCCAATAACGCATATTGATTAATTTACATTTTCCATTGGTGAAATATAAGGGCTAACGCCATTTTATTCCAACGGGAAAGTGGTTATTCGGTATCGCCTTATATTATATTGGGCAGGATTGTATTCTCCCCAAAATTTAAAACGTTACAAAAATATGACAGGGGGCAATAAAATGTTTAAATACTCGGTAATTTTAGGCAATGTCGGAAGCTGCTCGGATCGTTATATGACCTGCGGTTATGGAAGGACTTTCGAGCTTGAGGAGCTGTTCGAGCGTGTCGCGTCCATCGAGGGCGTCACCGGTATCGAATATATTGGCAACTGGCACGTTACAGATAAGACGCTCGGCAGACTTGTCGACCTCAAAAAGCAGTACAAATTCGAGTCGGTCGCGATAATTCCTGATCATTTCGGCTCACCGATATGGGCGAAGGGCGCTTTCACCGCTCCGGACGCCGCTGTCCGCCACGCCGCGATAGATGAAACACTGCACACAGCGGAGCACGCGCGCGCGCTCGACTGCCCGATTATATCAATTTGGAATGGTCAGGACGGCTATGATTACCCGATGCAGGCGGATTACATAAACGCGCAGAAATGGCTTTCCGACGGTCTTGCCGAGTGCTGCGAAAAAGCACCTGATATCAAATTCTCGCTCGAATATAAACCCAAAGAACCTCGTACGCACTGCTTCATTCCAAACGTCTGGGCGGCGCTGACTCTCATCAACGAATCCAAAATGCCCAACATGGGCGTCACCATCGACGTCGGACATTCGCTCGAGGCATATGAAGACGTCGCGGAAGCCGTATGCGCCGCAATGGCGCGCGGACGTATGTTCCACTTCCACATGAACGATAACTGGCGTCTTTGGGACGACGATATGATCGCCGGTTCGGTTCATACGATAGAATATATCGAGATGTTCTATTGGCTGCGCAAGCTCGATTACAAGGGCTTCATCTCGACAGATCAGTACCCCTACCGCGAGGATACGCGCGACGCGGTCGAGCAGACGGTCAAGTGGATGCGCACCTTTGAGCGCGTCGCCATGTCGCTCGATATGAACCGCGTGCAGGGCATACTCGATAAAAACGACGCCGTAGGCGCTTCGGAATATCTGCGCGAGCTGATGTTCCGCGGTATATAAACCGGAGGATATTCATGTTAAAGCTTGATAAAATACGCGTCGACCATGCCGCGATATCCGGATGTGAACGCGGACGTACAATTTCTGCGAAAAATCCAGAATTCAACTGGTCGGTTTTATGTGACCGTGCCGGAGCATATCAGTCGCAGTATAATATTGAAGTAAGCTGCTGCGGCGAAGCGTTATGGTCGAGCGGCTGGGTATATTCCAAAAAGCAAAGCGCCCGCTATGCCGGAAAAATGTTTCCGGTGGGTGCTCCGATAGATATTTCGCTTACTATACGCGATGAAAACGGCGAAACGAGCGAAACGTCTGAAGATTATTTCTATTACGCGCAGCTTGAGAAATGGGACGCGTCGTGGATATGCGCCGCCGAGGATATAAAGCGCCGCCCGAAATTGTTCCGCCGAATCGTTGATGCGGCTCCCGGAATCTGCGCGGCGGTGATGTATGTAAGCGGCATCGGTTATCATCATGTGACGGTGAACGGCGTTTCGCCCGACGACGCGGTGATGGATCCGCAGTGGACGGATTACACCGCGCGTGTGCCGTATGTATTTTTAGCCGATCTTGATATCGGCGAGGGCTCAAACGTCGTCGAGATCGCGATTGCCGACGGCTGGCGTCATATCGACAGTCCATTTTTAAATAAACACGTCGGAGAGCAAGGACCGCGTTTCGGCGGAGTTCCGCAGCTTTCCGCTATCATCGAGCTTCGCTATACCGACGGACGAGTCGAGCGTATCCTGACCGACGAAAGCTGGCAGACCTCGTATTATGAGATACTCGAGAGCAATATCTACGACGGCGAAACCTACGACGCCGCGCAGAGCGAACGCAGCTGGACGAATGCCGTCATATGCGCGGCTCCCGGCGGCAAAATGGAGGTCATGACGCTCGAACCGATACGCGAGCAGGAGGTATATTCACCGCTGAGCGTATATTCACCGCGCGACGGTGTTTATGTAGTCGATTTCGGTCAGAATATTGCCGGAGTGGCGCGTCTGAGCCTTCCCGCCGGTATGAAAGCCGGACAGACGATAACAGTGCGTCACGCCGAATTCCTCGACGAGGACGGCACGCTTTATACCGCCCCCCTGCGTGAAGCAAAGGCTACCGATCATTATATCGCGTCGGGCGACAGCCGCGACCTTGAAATCTGGCAGCCGCAGTTTACCTATCATGGCTTCCGCTATATAGAAATCGAGGGCTGGAGCGGGCCTGTCACGCGCGCAGACGCCGAAGCTGTCGCGCTTTATACCGATATCGAATCGGACAGCTTTTTCTCATGCGGCAGCGCAATTATCAACGCAATACAGAAAAATGTCGTGCAGACCGAAAAATCAAACATACACAGCGTACTTACCGACTGCCCGCAGCGCGACGAACGTTTGGGCTGGATGAACGACGCTACCGTGCGTTTCGAGGAAACTCCGTATAATTTTGATATCGGACGTATCTTCCCCAAGCTCATACGCGATCTGCGCGATGTTCAGACGATAAACGGCAACGGCGCGATACAGTGTACAGCTCCGTTCTTTGTCGGGGGAAATCCCGCCGATCCGGTCTGCTCGTCCTATCTCGTCGCCGGAATGCAGTCGCTGCTTTTCACCGGCAATCGCGATATTATCGCGGAAATATACGACGGCTACGCGGCATGGGAAAAATGTCTGCTTGACCGCAGCGATGCTTATATTGTAAATTACAGCTATTACGGCGACTGGGCGTCACCCGCGTACGCCTGCATAGGCGAGGACGGAGCGAACTCCGCCGTAACGCCCGGCATACTGATGTCGACCGGTTATTCATACCTCAACTGCCGTATGCTCGCGCGTTTCGCCGCCGAGATAGGCAGAACGGAGGATATCGGAAAATATAACGAGCTTGCCGATAAAATCGCCGCCGCGTATCTCGCGAAGTGGTATGACGAACAGTCCGGACGCGTCGATATAGGTTCGCAGGCGTCGCAGGCGTTCACACTTTGGCTGGGACTTGTTCCGCTCGAGGGCAGAGAAAAGGCGGC
>JBAXZA010000259.1:0-3200 GCA_041670545.1 Eubacteriales bacterium
CGATATGTGGGGCTTCATCACCGAGGTCACCGCGCCTTATTATTTCTTCATAGGCAGCGGAAATAAGGCGCTCGAGCCGACCGAGGACGGCTACCGCATCGCCATCGGCGACGAAAAGGTCGTGTCAGCGCTCGAAAACTCGCTGTTCTTCGCGGTCGACGCGCAGAACGCCGTCTGCGTCGACGACGGTTCGTTCAAATTCACCGCCGCGACGGTGTGGGACGAAGCCTACAAAATGTTCACCTCGAACCAGTCGCTTTTCCGCTCGTCGGCGCTCGGCGACATTCTCGAATACCGCGACATGAAGATGGATTACGGCATTCTCCCGATCCCTAAGGCGAGCGAACAGCAGGAGGAATATTATTCGCTCGTTTCATCGTGGGACGATCCGATGGTAATTCCTGTCACTGTATCAGATCCCGAACGCACCGGACTTATCGTCGAAGCGCTCTGCTGCGCGTCGGACGGCGACGTCAAGAGCGCATTCTATGACACGCTTTTGTCCGGAAAGCTGATGCGCGACGAGCAGTCGGTCGAGATGCTCGATCTCGTCATAAAATCAAAGACCTACGACATCGACTGGACGATGGACATCACCGGCGTTTTCTCGATTTTATCCAACATCGCGAAAACGAAAAAGGACAATCTGACCTCGTCTATCGCAAAGGTACAGGAAAAATCGCAGGCGAAGCTTGATAAATTCATCGCAAACTTCGAGGACTGATAAAAAACGTATGGAGAGGTGCTTGTGACCGAGATTAAACCGAAAGCGGGAACGCTTACAGCCGATAATAAACCGCTTGGAAGCACGTTTATGACCGAAATTAAACCGCAAAGGCTGCTGCTGCGTTATGCCGAACCGAGCGACAGCGCCGCTCTTGCCGAGGCTGAAGCTCAATGCTTTCCTCAGTCCGAAGCGGCAGACGAGGACAGCTTTCGCGCGCGGCTCGCGATTTATCCGAATCATTTTTGGCTGCTTTGCGGCGAATCTGATGGAATCGTCGCCGCATTTGTAGACGGTTTTGTCACAAATGAAAGCACAATACGCGACGAAATGTTCTCCGACGCGACGCTTCACGATGAAAACGGCTGTTGGCAGGCGATATTCGGCGTAGCGACGCGGTCGGAATATCGGCGGCAGGGGTGCGCCGCGGCTCTGATGTATCGCGCGATAGCCGACGCAAAGGAGCAGGGCCGCCGCGGCTGTATCCTTACCTGTAAGGAAAAGCTGCTGCATTATTACGCCAAATTCGGTTATGTAAACGAGGGCGTATCACGCTCCGTTCATGGCGGCGCAGTATGGTACGATATGCGTCTGACATTTTAACAATTATATCCAACTGCACATAGCCAAAACATTATACATACAACAAAAAAGCAATACCGCAAAGGTATTGCTTTTTTGTGTAATAATTACAAAAACTGTTTGCTGTGACCGATGTGTGACCGTTAGCTTTTTGAGAATATGTCCCAGCGGCGGCGGGCTATAAGACAAGCGGCAAGACCGAGCGCCGCGACGCCCGCCCATACCGAGATGGTGAAATACCAGCCGAAATTCTCCGAGAGCAGCGCGATCCCCCAGGTCGAGAGCGCCGCGCCGATGTAGGTGAACGAATTTAGCATTCCCGAAACGGTCGAAACCTTGCCGTAACGAGCGAAATAACGCGGCACACGGCTGATGAGCATGAGGTTGATTCCGTGCATTGAGCCGGTTATCGTCGCCATGAGGATAATCGAAACGACCGCCGAAAAATTCATCAGCGGGAGCAGGGCAAGCGCACAGACGAGCGCGGCGGTGAACAATATCGCGGCGCATTTCAGCTCGCTTGTGACCTTTTTTTGCAGCGCAGACGCGATGTTATAGGCGAAAATCGAGAAAACAGGCAGCACAACGGCGGTTAGAATCGAAACGGAGGTGCCGAGCGAATAGGTTTCCGAAACGAACGCCGGCATCCAAGTAAGCACGCCGTCGCGCAGGATTCCGTGCAGAACAATTGCGCACATGACCGGTATAAGACCGGAGAGAGCAATCAGCGAGCTTAGCTTATAGCTATGAGCGGGAGCGCCGGAAGCCGAATCCGACGTATTATCACCCGCAGAAGCGTTATTTGGTTCATTTTTTATTGCAGAAGAAATGTCAGCGGCGGCGCGTCCGCTGTAAAGTCCGCGTTTTTCAAGCGATGCTGTATAAAAATACCATACCGCAGCAGCGGCAATGCCAACTGCGGCGCTGACGAAAAATGTCAGACGCCAGCCGGAAAGCGTTATGCAGAGCGGCACAATGAGGTATATCGCGATGGTGGCGGCGCTCGACGCGACTGAAACGGTGATCACCGCCTGCCTGTAATCGGTGTCTGTGAGCAGTTCCGCCATGATCCGCACGAGCGGCGGCCAGAGCATCGCTTGAAAGAATCCGTTGACGCACCAAATTACGAGCATGACGTAAATATTCGGCGCGAAGGGCATGACGATATTAAGCGCCGAGACCGCCGTGAGACCGAGGAGAATGAGTGCTTTGGGGCGGAATTTGTCGCCGAGGACGCCGCTGACGAGCTGCCCTGCGCCATAGGTGATGAAACTGCCGGTACTGACCATTCCCGCCAAATTTTTAGTTATACCGAGGTCGCCGACGATAGCGGTGATCGACGCGCCGTAATTTATACGCGTTATGTAGCTTGCAAAATAAACCGCGAAGCAGATGATATTAAATATAATCACCTGACGCCGGTTTTGTAAGGTTTTGTTCATTATACTGCCTTTCCCATACACAAACATACGCCCGAAACCCTGTCGGGAATCGGAGCGTAGCTACATTATACCACACAACTGCGAAAATGTAAAGTATAAAACGTATAAATGTTAAAATCAAGCAAATTACCGATAAAAATTGCAGTAAAAATAAAAAAAGGGACAATACAAACCGTATCGTCCCAAAAATTAAATCAAAAATATGTAGCTCCCCATGATTAAAGTTTTCGCCGGATCTTTTTCAAAGACCGTGCATCTCCGTTCCTTTTCCCGTCCGTTATAGGAGGGAGGAGCGGAGAGCGGCGGAGGGGAGGTCGGAGAGGTAGGCGGGCGGGATGTCGAGGACGGTTTTCGCGCCGGACGCACCCTCGCGCTTCATGCGGACGGCGGCGCGGGCATAAGCGGCGAGGACGCAGGAGGTGAACTCCGGATTGCTTTCGAGCGCGAGCGAA
>JBAXZA010000260.1:0-3192 GCA_041670545.1 Eubacteriales bacterium
CCGCAGGCATAAATATCGCTTTCTGCAACGGCTTTGGCAATGAAAATTTTTGTTAAAGCCATATAAAAGACTTGAAATTATATCAGGTGAGCAATATAATATATATGCTTATATCGGCTCATCTTACAGCAAGCCCTCGTATAAGGAGACAACGCTGATGTTTTCAAAGATACTGATCGCGAACCGCGGCGAGATAGCGGTACGGATAATCCGCGCCTGCAAGGAGATGGGCATAGCGACGGTCGCCGTATATTCGGAAGCCGACGCGGACGCCATGCATGTTTCACTCGCGGACGAAAGCTACTGCATAGGACCAGCGCCGCTTCGCGCCAGCTATCTGAACATGAGCGCGATACTAACGGTAGCCGTGGCGTCCGGCGCTCAGGCTATACATCCGGGATACGGAATACTTTCGGAAAACGCGAAATTCGCCGAGCTGTGCGAAAAATGCGGCCTGACCTTCATCGGACCTCCCGGCGAGGTGATCGAGCGCATGGGAGATAAAGACGCGGCTCGCCGGACGATGATAGAAGCCGGAGTACCGGTAGTTCCGGGCAGCGATATATTAGATAATATCGATACCGCGCGCAAAGAAGCGGAGCGCATCGGCTATCCGGTGATGATCAAGGCAAGAGCCGGCGGCGGAGGCAAGGGAATACGCATTATCGACGTTCCCGAAAAGCTTGAGGGTGCGATGGCGGCGGCGTCCGGAGAAGCGCAGAGCGCATTCGGCGACGGCAAGGTCTATATGGAAAAATACCTGCGACCGGTAAAGCACATCGAAATGCAGCTCATCGCCGACGATTTTGGCAATGTCGCGGCGCTGGGCGAGCGTGACTGCTCTATGCAGCGCTCAAATCAGAAGCTGCTCGAGGAAAGTCCGTCGGTCTATATCACCCCCGAAATACGCGCGGCGATGATTGATGTTTCGGTCAAAGCGGCGAAGGCGGTGAATTACCGCGGAGTCGGAACGATCGAATTTTTAGTTGACCGCAATAAAAATTTCTATTTTATGGAAATGAATACGCGGCTTCAGGTAGAGCATCCTGTGACCGAATTTGTGACGGGTCTTGACCTTGTCAAATGGCAGATTCGGGTCGCCGCCGGCATACCGCTTGATTTCACGCAGAAGGATATAGCACTCGTCGGTCACGCGATCGAGTGCCGAATAAACGCCGAGGATCCGTCGCACGGCTTCCGGCCGTCCTGCGGAACGATATCGCTGCTTCACGTTCCGGGAGGACCGTGGGTTCGCTTCGATACGGCGATCTATCAGGGTTATAAAATACCGCCGTATTACGATTCGATGATAGGAAAGCTGATCGTCTATGCAAAAACCCGCGAGGAAGCGATACGCAAGATGAAAAGCGCACTCTGCGAGCTGCTCGTGGAGGGAATACAGCATAACGCCGATCTTCAGCTGGATATCCTTTCCGATCAGGAATTCGTCGACGGCAGCTATACGACCGATTTTTTGTCGCGCCGTAAGGTCAGATAAAACGGCATAAGTTAAAATAACCTTATCAGGTGAAAAATAATCCCGTAAGGATGGCTTTCGATGTTACCTAAGAATTTATTTAAAAAACCGCAGAACATACTGGAAAACGGTCCGAAAGCGGACGCCGCACACGCGAGCATACCCGGAGAATTGTGCGAGTCCTGTCCCTCCTGCGGGAAAACGGTGTTTACCGGCGATCTCGCGGATAATATGAACGTCTGCCCCTCCTGCGGGCATTATTTTCGGTTAAACGCGCGTCAGCGGATACTCTATACCGCCGACGAGGGAACGTTTGAGGAGCGCGACGCCGAGCTTATATCGGCAAATCCGCTCGATTTCCCAGAATACGCGGGTAAGCTCGAGCGCTCGAAAAGAGACAGCTCCGAAAACGAAGCCGTCGTCTGCGGAACGTGCTGCATAGGCGGACACAGCGCCGCGCTTTTCGCGATGGAGCCATATTTTATGATGGGTTCGATGGGAACTGTCGTCGGCGAAAAAATAACGCGTCTTTTTGAATACGCAATGTCCGAGCGGCTTCCCGTCATCGGCTACACGGTATCCGGCGGTGCGCGTATGCAGGAGGGGATACTCTCGCTCATGCAGATGGCGAAGGTATCGGCGGCGGTCAAGCGTCACAGCGACGCGGGACTTTTATACGTCACGGTGCTTACCGATCCGACTATGGGCGGCGTAACCGCGAGCTTTGCGATGCAGGGCGATATCATCATAGTCGAACCGGACGCGCTTGTAGGCTTCGCCGGTCAGCGTGTCATCGAGCAGACGATACGCCAGAAGCTGCCGCAGGGCTTTCAGCGCGCGGAATTTCTGCGCGATAAGGGCTTTGCGGATGATATCATCGAGCGCAAAAACATTAAGGAATATCTCACAAAGGTTCTTTATATCCATAAGGGAGGCGCCGCGAAATGAGTATGGAAAACGAGAAGCTCATAACCGCGTATGACCGTGTTATGACCGCGCGCGCCAAGGGCAGAGCGACTGCGGGAGATTATATCAAAGCGATATTTACAGATTTTATCGAAATGCACGGCGACAGGCGCTATGCCGACGATAAAGCGATCGTCGCCGGAATCGCAATGCTCGGCGACCGCCCTGTGACTGTGATTGGACTTGAGCGCGGACATGACACCAAGGATAAAATCGAACGCAATTTCGGTTCCGCACATCCCGAGGGCTACCGAAAGGCGCTTCGTCAGATGAAGCTCGCCGAAAAATTCGGACGTCCGGTCATATGCTTTATCGATACATCGGGAGCATACTGCGGCATCGGAGCGGAGGAGCGCGGACAGGGGCAGGCGATTGCCGAAAACCTTGAGGTTTTATCCACTCTGCGCACCCCGGTGATATCGATACTCATCGGCGAGGGAGGAAGCGGAGGGGCGCTCGCGCTCGCTGTCGCGGACGAGGTTTGGATGCTCGAAAATTCGATATATTCGGTCATATCGCCAGAGGGATGCGCGAGTATACTCTGGAAGGACGCAAAAAAGGTCAGGGAAGCGGCTGAATGTTTGAAATTCACCGCCGCCGATCTGCTGTCGTTCGGAGTTATAGAGCGGATTATCCCTGAAAACACTCAGCAAACCGGAACTATCGCAGCGATCACCAACATGATAGGCGGCGAAAAATACGATTTCACCGAGGTTTTCTCGATAATAAAAGCCGAGCGTTCGCAGAAG
>JBAXZA010000261.1:0-3188 GCA_041670545.1 Eubacteriales bacterium
CGCCGGCAAGCTCCGCCATCTTCGCCATGTAATCGTCGGCGTTGCGGGCGTAGAGCGCGCCCTTGGAGGTGATATAGAATATCGCAACGCTTTTTCCGGTTGCCTCGAGCTTAGAAATTTCATCGACATATGCTATCTGCTCGTTCACAAGCTTTTCGGCGGCGTCCTCCAGATTGAACATCGCGCCGTACAGCTTCATCCATTCGACACGAGCGAGCGGATGCTCCTCCTCGGCAGCCTGATCGAGCAGTATTCTGACGCCGAGCTTGCTCAGCTGCTCCGCAACATCCTCGGTAAGCATGGTTGAGAATATCGCAAAATCGCAGCCGGACGCGGTGATAAGCTCATAATCCGGTTCCTTGTAATTGCCGATATAGGTCATTTTTCCGCTTGTCAGAGCATCCTTGACGCTGTCGATATACCATGAATCGACATCATAGGTGGTGAGCGATACCGAACCGAGCGCTCCTATCGCATTGATGAGCGACGTCGTCGGGGTGGACGACACGAGTATATTCGATATAGGCTGCTGCAAAACGATCGTTTCGGAGTCGGTATCGGCGGGAACGCTCATGTTCTCCGGTACGATGAGCAGCTTTGTGCCGTCGATTATGCTTATAAGCTTATATCCGCCCTTGTAGTAATCGACCGAGAAACATTTCGCGTAGGAAAGCTCCATCGTATGATCGAAAACGAGCTTGCCGTCGTAGCTTTCCGCAGTTTCGGTCTGTGCAGAAGCCGTCGTTTCGGCTGTCGTCTGCGCGTCGCCTGGGGTTTTCGCGCCGGAATCGTCAGAGCAGGCGGCAAGCGAACCGCATATAAGAACAAGACTGAGCAGAAGCGCTGTGATTTTGTTATTCATTTTTTTGTTCTCCTTATAAAATATAATTTTAAGCGGCGGCAGACGCTTTTTATTAGGTCATGCCGGATTAATAGAACTGACATTGCAATGCGCTTTCATTTTTTACATAAAAAAAGCACATTTTTTCAAAAATGTGCAGCTCAAAAACTCATTCCGCCGGACGGCATGCGACGTTGACCACGTAAAAACAACAAGGAGCGCGTCCATATCGTTTTTACGGGGTTAACGGCTGACGCCGCACTCCGTGCGAAACAAATAATGGCTGCACTCCTCAAAATACCCAGGAATGAACAGGGAATCCGCCATAAGGCAGACTCCCGCCAATGAGAAAAGGCCGGTATTCTGACTCCTGACACAAAAAGCGCCGCCGCACCGCGTAAAAAAACGCCGGCGTAATAATACGCGCGGGCATAAAAATGCCTTCTATGTCAATTACAGTAATGGCAGTTGTGCCGGATTTGAACCGGCTTCCCCGATTAATCTACTAAGTTACCAACTTTTCAAACCGTATTCTCATTATGACAGCACGTCCATTTGTCATGGGGCTGTCAAATATTCAATTTTGCTTATTGTATAGTATTTTCTCCTTAATGTCAATAATGAATTCCTTACGTTTACATATTATTAACATAATACTGAAAAACTTCGCAAATATTTCGCATAATAGTGAATTTTTTAGGTTACATTTTAAAATTTATTATTTCTATTGTAATAAACCGCCGGCGTGTGATATAATAAGTATAATAACGTGAAAAGAGGTTTTGATATGCCGTATCTGAAACAAAAATATCTGCGTACTGTCGGTCAGACGCTGAACAGACTTGAAAGTATGATATATACAAACATAGCGCCGCTTACGGCGGTCTGCTATATGTCGCCTGAACCGCTTCCCTTCTCCGAGCGCCAAAACGGTGAGCTGCGCGAGATAAAGCCGGGCGAGAGCTGGGGAACGCTGTTCGACTGTGCATGGTTCAATTTTAAAGGCGAGGTTCCCGCTGAATGTGCAGGCAAAAAGGTCGTGCTGCTCATCGACGTTAACGGCGAAGCCTGCATTTTTGACAACGCCGGACAGCCGATTCAGGGACTCACCTGCGTTTCCTCAGAATTCGACCGTTCGCTCGGCACACCCGGCAAACGCGTTTTCATCATAAGCGACAGCGCCCGCGGCGACGAAAATATAGACATCTGGGCGGACGCCGGCTGCAACGACCTGTTCGGCTATTTTCGCGGAAACGGTACGTTAAATGAAGCGTGCATTGCCGTATGCGACGAAAATATACGTCAGACATATTTCGATATGGCGGTGCTTTTCAATCTTCTCGACGCGCTCGACACACGCGGCGCACAGTATAATCAGCTGCTTTTCGCCATGTATGACGCATCGCTCAAGCTTCGCCGCTGGGACGAAGCGGAGATAGCGGAGCTTTCACGCTCGCTTCGAGCATTATACCGCAAAAACGGCGACAGCTGGCTGCGCTTCACCGCAATCGGTCATTCGCACATCGACCTCGCGTGGCTGTGGCCGATACGCGAAACCAAACGCAAGGCGGCGCGGACATTTTCCACCGTCCTTTCGCTTATGGAACGCTATCCCGAATACAAATTCGGCTCGAGTCAGCCGCAGATGTACGAGTGGATAAAGGAGAATCATCCCGGACTTTATTCGCGCATAAAGGAAAAGGTACGCGAGGGACGATGGGAGCTTCAAGGCTGTATGTGGGTGGAAGCCGATACAAATTTATCCGGCGGAGAGGCTCTCGTGCGTCAGATACTCTACGGTAAGAAATTTTTTATGGACGAATTCGGAGCCGATGTCAAAAATCTGTGGCTGCCAGACGTTTTCGGCTATAACGCGGCTCTGCCGCAGCTGCTGCACAAGAGCGGCTGCGATTATTTCATGACGCAGAAGCTATCGTGGAGCGAATACAATAAATTTCCGCATCAGACCTTCATGTGGCGCGGTATCGACGGCACTGAAATTTTCACCCATATGCTTCCCGAGGAAACCTATAACGGCCCTCTCGCTCCAAAGCAGATAAAATTCGCCGAAAACAATTATATCGACAGCGGAATCTGCGATGAAGCGCTCATGCTGTTCGGTATCGGAGACGGCGGCGGCGGACCGGGAGCGGAACATCTCGAACGCGCGCGCCGAGTCCGCGATCTCAGCGGCATATGCCCGGTCGAAAACGGCTTTGCACAGCCAATGCTTGAACGTTTATATGAGAAAACTAAGGGCAGACTGCCGGTATGGTCGGGCGAATTATACCTCGAAAAGCATCAGGGGACTTATACGACGCAGGCAAAAAATAAATATTACAACCGC
>JBAXZA010000262.1:0-3171 GCA_041670545.1 Eubacteriales bacterium
ACACGGGCTGGAGGATACCGTAGCGCCGGATTGAGTCAGCGAGCCGGATTATTGCCTCGTCGTCAAAATGCTTACGGGGCTGTGAGGGATTCGGCACGATGCGCTCGATATCTATATTCCGTATGCGTCCGATTATATCGCGTCCGGCGTGTCCGCCCTCCTCGCAGGAAAGGGGCAGGCTGTCGCCGATGCGCAGATAGAGCTTGTCCGGCGGATCATATGCCGGAAGCCGCGTATTTGTGTCGCAAATGTTAACATTTTGGCAGGGGAGTGTTATAAGCTGTTGGTTTGAGGGTTTATCTGTTGATAACTCTGTGGACATTGTGGAAAACTCGGGATAATTGCGGCTTTCAGGCGCTATTTGCGCCGTTTTAGCAGGCTCGGCGGCTGTGGAAATCGTCTGAGCCGTATTGAGCGGAGCTGTGGAATTCTGACCGCGCTCCCACTTTTTGCGCTCGTCGGGAATGCCGCCTTTGCGGAAAATTGATAATGCGCTCATAATATTTCTCCGTTCCCGGCGGATTTCATGATTCGCGGCGCGGTTTTTCCACCGACCCGCCGCCGATTTTTCCACAGCTTTGCTCAAACGCACCCTTTTACGCGCCGTTAACGCTGTTTTGCCCATATATTTCGGCAAAAGCTCGGCGCTTGCTTTTCCACAGGTCTGTGGATAAGTGCTGTGCAAAACTCGGAATATCCCGGGAAAACTATCTCGCGGGCGCTGAAAACCGCCGCCACGGATATTTTATTCCCCAAAAAGCGGTATGAGATGCGCGTCCGCCGTGCGCGTCATTTTCCGCCCCGTTTGTGATATCAGTATATCACGGCGGAGAATTTCCCGCGCGAGAAGCGTGGCGTCGGATAAAAATTTGTTATGGCAGCGGCGCGGCTGTTCTGTGCTCTGCCGTCATAATTGACGCGCTCAGAGCGGATTTTTGCCGATGGCGGCGTTTGAGCGCGGATATAATATAGGCGTGCGGGCGGTTTTTTGTATTATTATCACGTTATGTTCTAAAATCTCCCCGCGCAGGGTGAGCGGAGTTTCGCGCTTGTCCGCGATTTCTCCCCCAAGCGCCGCAATAGCCGCGCGGCTCTCGTCGATTTCTCTCGCAGCGTCAGCGCCCTTGAGCGCAAAAAATTTCCCGCCGACGCGGGCAAGCGGCAGGCAATATTCGCTTAACACCCGAAGCGGGGCGACCGCGCGGGCGCAGACGAAATCGTATTTCTCGCGCCGGCTGCCGCAATCAGCGCCGCCGCTCCCACCGGACGCCTTCGCTGCGGACGTTTTCGGCATAACGCCGCCGTTTGAGTGCGGGACTGCCGGTTTTTTGCGTCGAGGCGGGGCGGCGGCTATTTCTTCGGCGCGTCCGCATAACGTTTCGATGTTAGCAAGACCGAGCGCGGCGGCGGCTTCGTCGATAAAACGCAGCTTTTTGGCGGTGCTGTCAAGCGAGGTGACGCGCAGTCCGGGCAATACCATGGCGAGCGGCAGCGACGGAAAGCCCGCGCCGCAGCCGACGTCGCAGAGCGTCCCGCTCTCTCCGATAAATTCGGCGGCGGAGAGCGAATCGGCATAGTGCTTGACGATAATGTCCTCGGGTTCGGTTATCGCGGTGAGATTTGTGTGGGCGTTGTATTCGAGCATCAGAACGGTAAGCTCGTAAAAACGGTCGGCGTGCGGCTCGTACCGCTCAAGCGAGCATTCGCTCATAACGCGGCAAAATAAATCGCGGAATTCTGTTTGTGTCATTTCAATTTCCTTATGAAGCCTCCGATTAATTCGCCGAAGCGTTAAAATCAATGGCGTTAGCCCTTGTATTTCAGCATTTGCGTCGACGAATTACACAATTCAGAGGTTTCTTATAATAGTTGGGACGCGGACTTTTAGAAAAGTCTGATCCGCGCGGCGGGAACTGGCGGAATTTTAATTTTAACGTGAGTTCGACGAGGGCAGGTACGCGGCCCCACGGCATACGATACCGTTGAAAAAGGCCTGGCGAAAACTTTAATAAAAAGGTTTATTACAAAGTATGGATGAATTTGTTTGTACCGCACCATTTATCTCGCGTATAGTGATGTGGTTTTCGCGAACTTGCGCCGCCTAATCAGGGTCCCTACCCTGAATCGGCAGCTGGTTTTTAGGCTGATAATAATTTCGTCGAACTCACGTTATTTTTATGTGAATGATGCTGATTATTACAGGGCGCGGCGCAGTTATTTCATTCCGAGATGAATTATCAGTGCGGTGATGTCGGCGGGCGATACGCCGCTTATGCGCGACGCCGCGCCGAGAGTGAGCGGACGCGCCGACTCAAGCTTCTGCCGCGCTTCGAGCCTGAGACCGCTCATCGAGCTGTAATCGAGGTCGGGGGACAGGCGGCGGTCGTCCATTCGGCGCATACGCTCGGCGTCCGCCTTTTGGCGCTTGACGTAGCCCTCATATTTTATTTCAGTTTCGGCGCATTCGCATACCTTCCGCGCAAGCGGCTCTCTCGTCGTATCGACCGGCGCGAGAATTTCGTAGCTGAGCTGAGGGCGGCGGATAAGCTCGGCGAGCCGCGCCCCCTGCGGAGCGGGTGCTGTGCCTGCGTTTTCAAGTATCTCCTCGAGTTTCTGCGACGGTTTAATATAGGTCGCGCCGATACGCGCTATCTCACGCTCGACTCCGGTGCGCTTGGCTGTATACGCCGCGTATCGGATATCGTCGAGCAGTCCGACGCGCCGTCCGATATCGCAGAGCCGCTCGTCGGCGTTGTCCTGACGCAGCAGCAGCCTGTATTCCGAGCGCGAGGTCATAACGCGGTACGGCTCGCGCGTACCCTTGACGGTCAGATCGTCGATCAGCATACCGATATAGGAATTATCGCGCGTTAATATCATCGGCTCGCGGTCAAAATGGCGCAGCGCGGCGTTTATTCCCGCGACGATTCCCTGCGCCGCCGCTTCCTCATAGCCAGAGGTGCCGTTGAACTGACCCGCGCCGTAAAGTCCGCTGATATTTTTGAATTCGAGCGTCGGATAAAGCTGCGTGGGATCGGCGCAGTCGTATTCGATCGCATATGCGGTGCGCATAACGTGCGCGTGCTCAAAGCCGTCGAGCGAACGCAGCATCATAAGCTGAATATCCGCCGGCATGGACGACGAAAAGCCCTGTATATACATCTCGTCGGT
>JBAXZA010000263.1:0-3168 GCA_041670545.1 Eubacteriales bacterium
TCTGCGCGATATGTATTTCACCGGGAAAAATGAGCGAGATATCGCCCTCTCCGAACGGATATATCTCGCTGTCGATAAAAAACACGCCGCTTCCGCGCACGCACAGTCCCAGCTCAAGATAATTATGATAGTGCATATAGGAAGGCGACGCGTCCGGCGAATAATATATCCGTCGCGGCAGATGAACCGGATAATCGGCTTCAAAGCGGCGTTCTTCATGTATAATTATGGAATTTGGTTGTTTCTGCATAGTTTTTGTTCCTTTTTAGCTTGAATCAAAGCAATATGTGCGCTATACTGATATTATACAATAAGCTTATTAAAATTTATACATATTTTCGGAGGTTTTTCAAATGATCAAGAATGTTTACGATTACATCGACGGCGAGCTTCTCCAGTCACGCGAGGAGGGACGCGACGTTTCGGGACTCGACGAGCTTGTGCGCGCTATTCACACAGAGGAAAATACCGAGCAGAAAAACGAGCTTGCCAAGCAGTTTTATTCGATAATCGAGAGCCGCCCGATCGTTTCCGGCTTCAAATATCACGAACCGTCGGATTATGAGGGCATTTTAGCCGCGCGTCCCAAAAACCGTCCTGCACTCGAAAAGGCTCCCGCCGATTTTGATAAGATATACGGCGCGTGGCTCGGACGCTGCGCCGGCTGTCTGCTCGGCAAACCGGTCGAGGGAGTGCGCCGCGCGGAAATATACAAGCGCGCCGCCGACGCCGGAAACTATCCGATCAAACGTTACCTTACCGACGGCGTCGACTGTATGCCGAACGACGACGATACCAACTACACCATGACCGCGCTCTACATTCTTGAGCACAGCGGCTTTGATTTCACCACGCAGAACGTCGCCGACGCGTGGCTGACGCTCATTCCGGCGTACGCCACCTTCACCGCCGAGCGCGCCGCGTACCGCAATATTCTCTGCGGCGTTCCGGTATCCAAGACCGCGCTCACCTATAACCCCTACCGCGAATGGATAGGCGCACAGATACGTGCGGACGGCTTCGGCTATGTCTGCCCCGGAGATGCTGAACGCGCGGCGTCGCTCGCCTACAAGGACGCGGCGCTGTCGCATATCAAAAACGGCATATACGGCGAAATGTTCGTCGCGGCAATGCTCGCCGCCGCCGCCGTCACAGCCGATCTGGACACCATAATCCGCGCCGGACTCGGCGAAATACCCGAAAACTGCCGTCTTGCCGAGGGTGTGCTCGATATTCTGGAGCGCTGCCGCAATACAGAAAATTATGTCGAAATTATCGATTTCATACACAGCCGCTATAACGAAGCGTCCGGCCACGACTGGTGTCATACGATATCAAACGCCCTCATCGTCGTCTGCGCGCTCTATTACGGCAAATTTGACCTCAGCGCTACGATCGGCATAGCGGTCGAAGCGGCATTCGATACCGACTGCAACGGCGCTACCTCCGGCTCGATAGTCGGCATGGTTCGCGGAGCTTCCGCTCTGCCGGACGGCTATGTAAAGCCGCTTAACGACACAATGCGCACGCAGATGGCAGGCTTCGACGGCTCGTCCATAACCGATCTCGCCCGCCGCACCGCCGCTCTCGTAAAGTAAAGTCTTAGATTTTTAATTATAGCCATTATATGTAAATTTGAGCGTTTGCAAATCGGCATAAACATAATTTGTATGCGGTTCAAATTTTTGGGGGATTTGTATGAAAAACAGAAAATTAAAATCGGCGCTCGCGCTGCTTATCTGCTCAATGATAACAGCCTGCGGCGCGGCGGAGACTGCACAGACGTCAATCCTAACAGCGGAGCAGACCTCGGCGGCAGCAGAAGAAACCACCGCCATTGGCGGAGTGCCGGCGCTGCCGGATAACGACCTCGGCGGCGCGGAGATCACCTTTTTGCTGCGCACAACGCCCGACGACTGGTCGGCCGACGATGTTATCGCCGAGGTCGAGGACGGCTCGACTATAAACGACGCCGTCTATCGGCGCAACTCATATATCGAAGATACCTACAATGTGAAAATCAAGGGGATAAATGCGCCGGTTGACCATTCGGTTTTCACTCCGGTCTCAAACGCGATATTGTCCGGAAGCTCCGAATTTGACATTATCACCTCGCGCGCTACCGACTCGTCGGTATTTATGCAGAGCGGGTATATTTTGGAGCTTGGCAGGCTTCCGTATATCGAGCTGGACGCCGCATGGTGGAATCCGACATATACAAACAGTATGATGATCGGCAGCCGATGCTTCTACGCTACCGGTGATATCAGCCGCGTCGATAATCTCGGCGTTCGCTGCTTCTTCTTCAATAAAGATATAGCCGCCGATCTTTCGCTTGAGGATCCGTATGCGCTTGTGCGTTCCGGCGACTGGACATATGATAAGCTGTTTTCGCTCGCTTCCGCCGCTTCAGCCGATCTCGACGGCAGCGCAGTCATGGACGATAACGACCGCTACGGCATACAGGCGCAGAGCAGCTTGGGAATGGTGCTTGCATATGCCGGCGGTATGACAGTCACCGGCTTTGATTCGGACAATCTGCCCATTATCACCGCAGACAGCAAATATTCAATTGAAGTGCTCGACGCCGTTAAAAACGGCATGGAAGCAAATGTCGATAATATTTTTTACAGCAACAACTGGCTTAAAACGCAAACGCGTTTCACTCAGGGACAGGCGCTGTTTCAGGCTGAGGTCATGCTGCTTATCGAAGCTCTGCGCGCGTCCGAGGTCAATATCGGAATACTGCCCGCGCCGAAATATTCGTCGGCACAGGATAATTATATCGGTTTTCTTGACGCGCATTGTCTGAATCTTTATTCCGTTCCCATCACCTGCAAGCAGACCGACAACGCCGCGTTTGTTCTCGAAGCCATGGCGCGCGGCTCGGTGGATACCTTGACTCCGGCATTTTATGATATCTGTCTTAACGGAAAATATATCCGTGACAACGACTCCTCTGAAATGCTCGATATCATCTTTTCATCGTATATTTCAGATAATATATGCTCCTTCGGCTGGGGCGGGATTTACGACGCGGTAGCCGTCGCTCTGAGCAATGGCAAGGATATAGCTTCGGTAGTCGAAAAGTACCGCTCCAAAACCGAGCTTGCAATCGGAGAAACGGTCGAGGCTCTCAATTCCATTAACTAGGTCTTGTTCGTAAAA
>JBAXZA010000264.1:0-3144 GCA_041670545.1 Eubacteriales bacterium
CTTTGATTTTTCGATTTTCCATACGTTGTCGTCGGCGATCTGGAAGCCGTGTCCCTCAAGGTCGCCGCAGAGCGCGCTGACCTCAAGTCCGAAAGATTTAATTATATCGCGTTTTTCCGCGATGAGTGACGGCGTGAGGTTCTCCGGCGCCATTTCGCCGTGTGTTGCGTAAATCTGAACGCCCTGTCCGCCGAGCTTAGCCGCTGTTTCGATGTTTTCGCGAAAGCTTTTTTTAAGTGAATCAGCCATTATTCCGATAGAAAATCTGCTCATCTCATATACCTCGTAAAATATCATTTAATTGAGGAAATGCCGTACAATTCACATTTTTATAGCCATTTAACTCGTTTATCTCCGTGTTCCTACGTTAAAAATGTGTGAATTATAATTGTCCGGCATCGCCATGAATACGTTTTGCTTCATTATATCAAACTCAGCCGCATTTGTCAATAATATTTCATTACTGATGTTATCAAGCCGTTTTTTTCGCATACAATGTAAAATTATCGAAAATATCGGCGCATATGCTTGAAATGTTAATGATTTTGAGGTATAATTGATTCATATCTGCAATTTTTTATCAATCGCGAACGGAGGGGTATAATGTCGCTCCGAAAATCGGACGCTAAACGGTCGCGCAGACTCCGTTTTGCCGTCGGAGATATCATCGCCGCCGCCGCCGTTCTCACCGCCGCTTTTGCAATGCTGCTTTTTATGCTCGCCAAGCCATCGGGGACGACTGCCGAGGTAGTCTCCCCCGATGGCGTGCATACGATTTCGCTCGCCGTCGACGGCGTATACACCTTCACAGGAAACGGTTATACTATGACGGCGGAGGTCGCGGGCGGCTCTGTGCGAGCCGCCGAATGCAGCTGTCCGGACGGACTGTGCGTCAGCCGCGGCGCAGTATCGCGCGCAGGAAACGCCATCGTGTGCGTTCCCGCCGGCATTGTGATCAAAATCGTTTCGGAGGATAACAGCGATGCGGACTACGATCTCGCCGTCGGATAAACGCGCGGCGAAACTGGCGTCGGCTGAAGCAAACGGTTCGCCTAAGCCGAAAAAGCCGTCGCCCTCGCGTAAAATATCGCTTTGCGCCGTTTTGTGCGCCGCCGCGCTGATGCTTTCATATATCGAGAGCTTTATTCCGGCTTCACCGTTTCCCGGTATGCGGCTCGGACTCTTTAACATCGCGGTGCTCGCTGCGAATCTTATACTCGGATTTCCGTACGCAATCGCCGTTTCGGCGGCGAGATGCGTGATAGCTGCCGTGCTGTTCGCTCAGCCGACGGCGTTTATCTATTCGGCGGTCGGCTCGGCTTTATCGCTCGCTGCAATGGCGGCGGCGGCTCGGCTGCCGCGCTCGTTTATCACGCCAGTCGGAATATCTGTACTCGGGGCTGCCGCGCACAACTGCGGTCAGATGCTCGCCTGCGCTCTGCTGCTTTGCGACGCCGCCGTTTTTTCGTATCTCCCGGTCATGCTCATCGCCGCCGTACCGCTCGGCGCGGTCTGCGGTGCGTTATGCTCCGCCGCCATGAAAATTATTTACAGGTTGAAAATATTGAAATAAACCGCGGGCGTACAACGTTCGCTTTGATATTAATAATATGAAGAAAATCGCTTTGCTGCTGATAATTGCCCTCATGCTCATCTCATCAGCTTCGTGCGGGAAGGCAAATGGCAGACGTTCGTTTTTCGCGCTTGACACCTATATTGAGATCGACGCTCCGGACGCTTCGGAGGAACTGCTCCGCCGATGCGAACAGCTTGTTTACCGGCTCGAGGATATCCTTTCCGCGACGATCGAAACGAGCGATATTGCCCGCTTCAACGCGTCCGAAGGTTATCTTGAGCTTTCAGACGAAACGGCAGAGGTCATTCGCATATCGCTTGATATCGCCGCCGAAACATCGGGCGCGTTTGATCCAACGCTCGGCGCGCTCGTTGAGCTGTGGAACATTCCCTACGCCGATTCGACGCCATCCGACGCCGATATCGCGCTGGCGCTCACACATACAGGTTATGAAAAATTAACGCTCGACGGCAGCGTCCTCACCTGCTCCGATCCAAAGCTGTCAATTGCGCTCGGCGGCGCAGCCAAGGGCTATATCTGCCAAAGGGCGGTCGAGCTGCTGAAAAGCGAATGCTCCTACGGTATCGTGTCGTTTGGTGGAAACATAGGCGTTTTCGGCGAAAAGCCGGACGGCAGCGCGTGGCGCGTCGCTGTTAAAAATCCGGAAAATCCCGACGAGATCGCCGATGTGATCGAAATATCCAGCGGTTTCGTATCGGTTTCGGGTGATTATGAGCGTTATATTGAGGTCGGCGGAGTGCGCTACTGCCATATTTTTGACCGCTCGACCGGTTTCCCCCCGGTGAACGGCGTTCACAGCGCCGCTGTATGGTCAAATAACGGCACGGCGGCGGACGCGCTCTCAACCGCCGTATTTGTTTTGGGCGGCAACACCGCAAGCTCCTATGAGCATAAGGCGTGGCTGATCGCCGGCGACTGAACACGCCGGATTTTATACAAAACGAACATAATGCACGGCGTTCATACAGAATTTTGTTATAATTTAATTTCTATTGACAGGACGGTAATAAATGAGCTATAATATTGAGGACAGCGAAATCGCGCGGCAGTATTCCATCATGGCGGAGGTTAGAGCGCTTATCGGCGGCGGAAAACGCGCGTTTGTACAGACCTTCGGCTGCCAGCAGAACGAAGCCGACAGCGAACGGCTCGCAGGAATGCTCTCTGAAATGGGCTATTCTGTAATTTCCGACGCCGCCGACGCGGATCTTATCCTTATCAACACTTGTGCGGTGCGCGAACACGCCGAGCTTAAGGCTCTGTCCATTACCGGACAGTTCAAGCATTTAAAGGAAAATAATCCCGCGCTCCTCATCGGGATCTGCGGGTGTATGGTTTCGCAGGAGCATCGCAGAGACGATATCAAAAACAGATATCCTTACGTCGATTTTCTGCTCGGAACCGCCGGACTCTACCGCTTCCCCGAGATTCTGCTCGGCGTTATAAAAACCGGCAAGCGTTCGTTTAATCTCGAGCTTCCAGGAGAGGGCGAGACGAGAGTTTCCGGAAATATCGCCGAGGGACTTCCGGTCAGACGCGAAAGCGGA
>JBAXZA010000265.1:0-3120 GCA_041670545.1 Eubacteriales bacterium
CCGCTCCATATGACGTCCGCAGTCTGGAGATAGCTGTACGCTTTTCCTCCCCGCGCTTCGCTTACACGGACGTTTGAAAGGTGACGCATATTTACGATTATATACTGCGCGTCGAAGCCATCGGCGTCAGAGCGCGCGTCGAAATAAGCGTTCTCGGGGCCGCTTTCCTTCCATGTACTCGATTTATACCCCTCCGCCGACGCCTGCATACGGACATAGATATCCTCCGTATCGATTCCGAAGCGCGCGAAGCTGAGGTTTAGCCCGCCGTCCTTTAGCGTTCCCTCCGAATCTATATCCGCCATATCGACAGCGTCGAAAATAAGCGAAATCATTCCGTAGCTGTCGCTCTGCTTGTCGTCGTTAAAACGTACAAAGAACGGTATTTTCGAGGTTTTCCCTCCGATATCAACCGAAAGCGACGTATCTGCGCCCTCCGCTCCGGCGGCGAGCTGGCTTCCGGGCGCTGTTATCGTCATTACCGGTGTGTCGGAGGACGATGAGGCGTCGAAAACGCGTATTTCATATGTAAAATAGTTGGAAAGCGCGACGTTGGATATTCTCCAGTCGAGGTGCAGCGTTTCGTCGTTCACAAGCGCAAGATCTTTTATGCTCGGCTTATCCGGAACGCCGGGCGCAACGTCCGAAAGGCTGTCCGCATACCAGAAGCCGACCATATTGTCGCTGCGGACGCTTTTTTCACGGTCGGCGATAGGAGTTCCGGCGCCGGACGAATATGAAAACGTCTGCGAAGCATCGCTGTAAAGCACGGCGGTGACTATTCCCTCCGACGGATCAAGCTCCACCGCTATCGCCGCCGAAAGCACTCCGCGGTCGAAAATATAATCGCTGAGCAGACGGTTCACGGGATTATCCTCGCTGTCGTCGTCCGCCGATTTCATTATCGACCAGATGCGTCCGTCGTCCTCATCGGTATAGGCGGGCAGCGTCACGCCCATGAACGAATTCGCGCTGTTAAGCTCCTGCGAAGCCGCAGAGCCGCGCACATCGTCGGCGAACGAAGCAAGCTCTCCTATCGCCTTCATATGCGTGAGCGAGGTCTGCGCGGCGATGAAAAGGCTCTGCGCGTATTCGTTCTGGCGGCGGAATTTCTGCGAATGAACATAATTCGCGAGCGAAAGACCTCCGACGCCAAGCAGTATCGCGGCTACAACCATTACGATAATGACCTCGACAAGCGTAAAACCGCCTGTCGATTTTTTGTTATTATTTTTTATTTTTTTATGTAACGAAAGCATATAAAAAAGCACTCCTGTTGATTTATGGGACGATCACGCCGTCCTGCGCGGACAGCGGTCTGATGCCGACGGAATATATTAGAATTTGATATAATATTTGGCGTTTTGTATTATAATTGCCATTATATAAGCTGTGCAATGATGCAGATTGCATTTAATATGACTATAATCAGAACGATTTCTGCTATTTATTATAACATCATTTTTTATTGTTGTCTACACTAATATCTGACAAATAATCAGTAAATCCGCTTGAATTTGTTGCCGCCGGCGGCGTTTGCCGGCGATCGGACCGCGTTTGTACAATATTAATAAATCAGCGCCGCGTTTTTCGGCATATGTACGAATACCTTTGATTTTATCCGCCGTACTTGAAAAACAGTATACTTTATGTTATAATAACGAGTGATATCTAAACGTTTGAATTTCACCTGCACATATTGATCGGACGAAACCATTTCAAACGTTTCATATGAAAGGATTATATTATGAACGCCATCATAAAGAGCATCGAAGGCGGCGCACAGTCGCACGGCGGTATCCCGTTCTGGTCATGGAACGACCGGCTTGATACCGACGAGCTGCGTTCCCAGATACGCAACATGAAAAAAATCGGCATGGAGGGCTTCTTCATGCACGCCCGCACAGGTCTTGAAACCGAATATATGTCAGACGAATGGTTTGAATGCGTCGCCGCCTGCATCGACGAAGCGAAAAAACAGGGTATGCAGGCGTGGTCCTACGACGAAAACGGCTGGCCGAGCGGTTTCGCCGGCGGCAAGCTGCTCGAAGATCCGAAAAACTTCGCCGCATATGTCCGCATAGGTCAGGGAGCATACCCTGCCGAGGGCGATATCCTCGGCGTATATACATTGGAAAACGGCGAGCTAAAAAAAGTATCCTCCGACACCGGCGCGGAAAACTACATAACCGTTTACCGCTGCTACGACCGCTCATATGTCGACACTCTCGACGCGGCGGTTATAAAAAAATTCATCGACAGTACCTATGAAGAATACCGCCGCCGCACCGGCGACGATTTCGGCGGCGCAATGCCCGGCTTTTTCACCGATGAGCCGCAGTATTTCCGCTGGGCGACTCCGTGGTCGGATACCCTGCCCGCGCTTTTCAAACAGCGCTATGGCTATGACATCTCCTCGGCGCTTCCGGCGCTTTTCATCGATTTCGTTTCGTCCGATACCGTTTCGGCGGAAGAATTCCGTTATGATTATTACCGGCTTATCCATGAGCTTTTCATAAACAATTATCAAAAGCAGATCTACGACTGGTGCGAGGAGCACGGCGCACAGATCACCGGTCACGCCGTCGAGGAAACCTTCCTCGCGGGTCAGATGTGGTGCTGCGGCGGCGTCATGCCCTTCTATCAGTATGAGCATATTCCGGGCATGGATTATCTCGGACGCGGAATCACAAATGATCTCGCGCCCAAGCAGCTCGGCTCGGTCTGCGCACAGACAGGACGCAAAAAGGTGCTTTCCGAAATGTTCGCCTGCTGCGGCTGGGACGTTTCGCCCGTTGAGCTGAAGCGCATCGCGGAGCTTCAATATGTCGGCGGCGTCAACATGATGTGTACGCATCTCTATCCATATTCGATACGCGGTCAGCGCAAGCGCGACTATCCGGCGTTCTATTCACAGCACCTGCCGTGGCAGTTCGCACTTGAAGATTTCGACAAGTATTTCAACAATCTCGGCTATACCCTCTCGCTTGGCAGAGAAACGGCGAATACATTGATCATACACCCGATGCACAGCGCATATCTCGGCTATAAGCGCAGCGCCGACCGCGCGTCCATCGCCGAGCTTGAGGACAAGCTCAATGAGATCGTTGATCTTTTCTC
>JBAXZA010000266.1:0-3113 GCA_041670545.1 Eubacteriales bacterium
ATCCGCTCGCCTGCAACTATGAGCGGCACGCCGGGCGGATATGGCGTCACGCTCTCCGCACAGATAAGACCGATGCTTTCCTCTGTTTTTACATCGCGCGAGCGTGCGAAAACGGCTTCGCGTATCGATGTGACGCGCTCGGGCAGAACCGAAGGATAAAAATCCGGTATTCCGGGCGACGGCGACGGCGAAAAGTCCGCGCACGCCGCGCAGAGCCGATCGAAATCCTCTTTTGTGTTCATAACAGAAGCGATCAGCACGACATCGTCGGAGTCGCAGAATTCGCCGACGACACCGTGTTTTTCAAGGTGAGCATAAAGTGCGCGGGCGTTTTTGTCGCGGATACAAATGCGTTGCGGATCTCCGATCGGAAACTGCGCTGTCGAAAAACCCATTGTATGGAGCGTTTGTTTGGCGTCTGTGATAAGTCCCGCGAGCTTTTCGCAGCCGTCGGCGCCGTGCAGCTTCATATAACGGAGAGCGGCGTCGGCGGAGGCGGCGATGATGTACGACGGACTTGTGGAAGCGCAGCGCGACATTGCGCGTCGGACGTCGGACGGCGAAAAATCGTCGCTGAAATGAAGCAGCGCCGCGCCGGTGAGCGCCGGAAGCGTTTTGTGTATCGAATCGACACACAGCCGCGCTCCGAGCTTGTACGGATGATATTCGCCACCGTTTATAAAGGCGAGGTGAGAGCCGTGGGAATTGTCGCAGATAAGCGGTGCGCCGAGCGATACGGCGAGCCGCGAAACCGCCGCGACGTCGCACATCCGCCCGTAATAATCTGGCGAGGTGATAAGCACGGCGGCAATTTCGTCCGCGCCGAGAGGTTTTGCGATATCGGCGAATTTCGGCGTGTCGTGCGGGTCAAACCAAATTGGTGAAACTCCGCATACGGCGAAGGCGTTGATCACCGAACGGTGAGCGCGGCGGTCGCAGAGTATTCGCGGCTCCCGCCTGCCCTCGCAGCAGAGTATTATCGCCGCGAAAAGCGCCGCCGTCGCGCCGCCCGCCGAAAAAACGGTATGCGCGGTGTGAAACAGCTCGGCGGCAAGCCGTTCGCTTTGTTCGACAGCTCCGTTTTGCGCAGGCGCGTAAAGATTATCCGTGCAGTCAAGCTCGGTGATGTCGTAAGGATAGATCGGAGCGAGAAATTTGCTGCCGTCCGGCGCGCGCCCCTTGTGTCCCGGCATATGAAAACGCGCCGCGCCGATGTTTTTGTAAAAAATTACACTGTTTAAAATTGAATTATCATCCATATAACTATTATATCAAATATTCTTCGATATGTCAAATACCTATGTGTATTCTTTACGAATTATTTCCATATATTGTTTGAAAAATAAAAGCCGCGGTGCAATATTTATTTTGCGCCGCCGAAAAAGAAAGCAGGAGCGCTTTTTGTGAACGATACAGCGATACGTCTTGTGAGCTGCGCGGCGGCGGCTGCCGCCGTGATGGGAGTGCTCGCTTACCGCGCCGCCGGCATATCGGCAAAATATGAAGATCTGCGCGTTGGAAACGAAACCGCCGCCCTCGGAACGCTTGTCGAATGTTCCGAAGATATGCTCGCTGGCGGCAATATCGCGATAGTATGCGAGCGTGCGAAAAACGCCGCCGATACGCTCGGTCTTTTCTGCGTCCGACGTTTTGCCGATAGTATTCCCGCCTTGATGAGCGAAACGACATTTGATGAAAGCTGCACCGCCGAAACGCCGGATAATGAAACGCTGCGGCAGATGGCGCTCGAATGTGCCGACAAGCTGCGCCGCCAATGCGCTCTCGCCATAGACAGCGCCGAGCGCGCCGACGCGGTCGCGGCGATACCGCTGATTTTCGAGCAGTTCGACGCCTATCTGACGTTAACGCGTGAAGCACCGGCGGAATATGCTTCGCTTGAAAATCTTCCGCAGAAAAATGAGCGGGAGGCAAAGGAGCTTGCCTACGGTATTTTCGACCGCGCCCTAACCCTGCGCACAAGCAGAAGCTGCGGCGGAGAGCCGCTCTGGATATTTTCGTGCGACAGCGCCTATGCAGCGTTCACCTGCCGTGGGGGACTGCTAATATCGATGTCGGCGAGCCGTCCGGAGGGTGAAGCGGTGATCGGCGAGGAGGAAGCGCTCGAGCATATGCTTTATTTTATCGCCGGGCAGGGAATACCGAACGCAGTCCCGACATTGGTGACGATAAGTGGCAGCCGCATCGACGCCGTATATTCGTGCGGCGGAGCAAAGGGTGAGGTGAGCTGCTCCGTTTCGCTTTCCGACGGCAGGATATGCGCGTTTGACGCCGATGATTATTACCGGTATTTGTAAAGCAATGACGATAAACAAAATCCGATGCGGACGGCATCGGATCTTTACATATTTATACAGTGCTTTGACGCTTCAGCGTTTAAACGCCGCTGTACGCGGAAAAGCCACCGTCGACCGGTACGACGATTCCGTTTACAAAGCCGGAGGACGCGCTGTCGGCGAGCCATAACAGCGTACCGATGAGGTCTGAGGTTTCGCCGAAACGGTTCATCGGAGTGTGAGCGAGTATCTTAGCCGAACGCGGCGTGAGCGAGCCGTCGGGATTCATCAGCATCGCGCGGTTCTGATCGGTGACGAAAAATCCGGGGGCGATGGCGTTGACGCGAATACCGACCTTTGAAAAATGAACGGCAAGCCATTCGGTGAGATTCGAAACGGCTGCCTTAGCGCCGGAATATGCCGGTATTTTGGTCAGCGGACGGAACGCGTTCATGCTCGAAACGTTGATGATAACGCTGTCGGGACGCTTTGCCATATCGCGTGCAAAAACCTGCGTTGGCAGCAGAGCGCCGAGGAAGTTGAGGTTAAGAACGTACTGTATGCCCTCCGCATCGAGGTCGAAGAAGGTTTTGACGCCGTCGATAGTTCCAGCGCCGATATCCTCCGGTTCGAGATATTCCTTTGACGTCGTGCCGCGCGGATTGTTGCCGCCAGCGCCGTTAATGAGAATATCGATGCCCTCGACGCCGAATTTCTCATATATTTCGCCGCGCAGAGCCTCAAGCGCGGTTTTGTCGAGAACGTTTGTGCCGAAAGCCGCGGCTTTTCCGCCGTCCTTGATGATTTCGTCGGCGACGG
>JBAXZA010000267.1:0-3101 GCA_041670545.1 Eubacteriales bacterium
AAAAAATCGGCTTCAATGCCTTTATGAACTAAAATTTCTCGGTTTTCAAACCGGCTGTGGTTTCATGGTGGGTTCTCCGTGGCAGACATCGGATACAATAGCTTCCGATTTGGAACTGATTTACGATTTGAAACCGCAGATGGCACGCATAGGTCCGTTTCTGCCGCATCACGACACACCGTTTCGTTCAATGCCGCCTGGAGATCTGCGGCTGACGCTTTATCTGCTGTCGATAATCCGCATAATGTCTCCGCAGGTGCTGCTTCCGGCTACAACCGCGCTCGGGACGCTGCAAAAAGGCGGGCGTGAGCTTGGGATTCTCCATGGAGCGAATGTCGTAATGCCTAATCTGTCGCCGGTATCGGTTCGCCAAAAATATATGCTTTACGATAACAAGCTGTCGAGCGGAACAGAAGCCGCCGAGGGACTTTTACAGCTTCAAAACAATTTTGCCGCGATAGGCTATGAAATCAGCTTCACACGCGGCGACAGTCCTATGAAATAAATCAAATATTTGAATAAATTACGAGGTAAATATTATGTATGACGTAAAATCACCGAAAGCGACCGAGTTTATAGACGACGGCGAGGTTCTCGAAACTATCGAATATGCTCAAAAAAACAAATCAAACCGTGAGCTGATATCCTCGCTGATCGCCCGCGCCGAGGATACCAAGGGACTTTCACACCGCGAGGCCGCCGTGCTTCTCGAATGTGATCAGGAGGATCTCAACAAGCAGATATATGAGCTTGCCTACCGCTTAAAGCAAAAGCTTTACGGCAACCGTATAGTGCTGTTCGCACCGCTCTATCTCTCAAACTACTGTATCAACGGCTGCGTATACTGCCCCTATCACGCTAAAAACAAGCATATCTGCCGCAAAAAACTGACACAGGACGAGATAAAGAACGAGGTCATCGCGCTGCAGGATATGGGACATAAGCGTCTGGCGCTCGAAACGGGCGAAGATCCTGTACATAATCCAATTGAATATATCCTCGAAAGCATCGATACGATCTATTCGATCAAGCATAAGAACGGCGCAATTCGCCGCGTAAATGTCAATATTGCGGCTACTACCGTTGAGAATTATGCAAAACTCAAGGCGGCAGGAATCGGCACATATGTTCTATTTCAGGAAACCTATCATAAAAAATCGTACGAACAGCTTCATCCGACCGGTCCTAAGAGCGACTACTGCTATCACACCGAGGCGATGGACAGAGCTATGACCGGCGGCATCGACGACGTCGGCTGCGGTGTGCTATTCGGACTTGATATGTATAAGTACGACTTTGTCGGACTGCTTATGCACGCCGAGCATCTTGAAGCCGCGTTCGGCGTCGGACCGCATACCATCAGTGTACCGCGTATCAGAAATGCCGACGATATCGACGCACAGAGCTTCGAAAATGCAATCGACGACGATATATTCGCGAAGATCGTAGCTGTAATACGCTGCGCTGTTCCATATACCGGAATGATAATCTCCACCCGTGAATCCGCCCGCACGCGCGCCAGAGTTATAGATCTCGGCATATCGCAGATAAGCGGCGGTTCACGCACCAGTGTAGGCGGCTATGTCGATGATGAGACCGAGGACGAAAACACCACGCAGTTTGACGTCAGCGACCGACGCACGCTCGATCAGGTTATAAACTGGCTGCTTGAGAGCGGACACATTCCGAGCTTCTGCACCGCCTGCTATCGCGAAGGACGCGTCGGCGACCGTTTTATGAGCCTTGTAAAGGCAGGACAGATATCGAACTGCTGCCAGCCGAACGCTCTCATGACTCTCAAGGAATATCTCTGCGATTACGCATCGCAGGACACCCGTGAAAAGGGCAACATACTGATTGGCAACGAGCTTGCGCATATCAGCAGCGATAAGGTTCGCGATATCACAAAAAAGAATCTCGATCTGATAGAAAACGGACAGCGCGATTTCAGATTCTGACGCGCACCGGCAAAAATAATAGGAGTGTTCAATTATGAGCTTACAAGATACGCCGCGTTCGACACGGCTGCATATCGGCATATTCGGGAAACGCAACAGCGGAAAGTCGACGCTTATAAACGCGCTTACAAATCAAAATATTGCCGTGGTCAGCGATATTGCCGGAACAACGACCGATCCTATATATAAATCAATGGAAATAAAGGAATCGGTCCGGTGGTGTTTATCGATACAGCAGGCTTTGACGACGAGGGCGAGCTTGGCATGAAGCGCGTCGAAAAGACCGGGCTTGCGCTTGAAAAAACAGATATAGCTCTGCTGCTTTTCGCCGACGAACCGGATATTGAGAAAATATGGCTTGAAAAGCTCAAAAAAGCTAATACTCCGGTCATTCCGATAATAAACAAATGCGATATTCTCACGAACGCGGACGATATTGCCGGAAAAATAGAGAAGCTGACCGATATAAAACCGGTCAGAGCATCAGCACAGGATAAAAAAGGCGTCCGCGATATACTCGAAGCGATAACTCGGGCGATACCGGAGGATTTTAAAGCTGCAACGCTGACACACGGCTTATGCGAAAAGGGCGACACTGTACTGCTCGTCATGCCGCAGGATATACAAGCTCCCAAGGGACGTCTGATTCTGCCGCAGGTACAAACGCTTCGCGAGCTGCTCGATAAAAAATGTATCGTGATGAGCTGTACGACCGATATGCTCGAGCCGACGCTCAAAATGCTCTGTTTACCTCCCAAGCTGATAATCACCGATTCTCAGGTTTTTGCGTCGGTTTATAAGCAAAAGCCCGCGGAGAGCGCGTTGACTTCGTTTTCGGTTCTTATGGCGGGAGCGAAGGGTGATATCCGTGAGTTTATCACCGGAGCCTCGGCAATCGATTCACTTACAGCTAAATCGCGTGTGCTGATTACAGAGGCCTGCACGCACGCTCCGCTTGCCGAGGATATAGGACGTGAAAAGCTCCCCCGTATGCTGCGCGCAAAGGTCGGAGAGGGACTGAAGATAGATATTGTGAGCGGCACTGATTTTCCGTCCTCGCTCGGAGATTACGAGCTGATTATCCACTGCGGCGCGTGTATGTTCAACCGAAAATATGTGCTCTCCCGCATTGAAGCCGCAAAA
>JBAXZA010000268.1:0-3087 GCA_041670545.1 Eubacteriales bacterium
AAAGCGGGAGAGTCTGAGAGGACGGAAAACCGTAGGGTTGTCCGTCCTTTCAGGTTCGTACCCGTTTCGTAAACGAAAAATCATCGATAAACCTCTCCGAAAAGTTCGTACCCGTTTCGCACGAGAAAACTTATCAAGAACCCGTTCTTTCAGCTTCGCAATCCGTTTCGCAAGCGAAAAATCAGCGTTTCGCACGCGAAACAAAAAGGAGCGCCGCATGACGCTCCCGATATTTGCAGATAACAATTTTGTTTATTTGTCCCAGCGCTCGCCGGTCACGCCGAATATGGCGCGTCCCGACGTCATTTCAGCGACAGCGGCGGCAAAACGCGGATAATCTCCGGCTTTGACGGCACAGCGCATGACAACGCCGACGCCAAAATCGGTATTGTCCACCCTCACGCCATATTTAGGCGCTTCGTACTGCGCCTTACCGTAATCGGTATAGGCGAACGAAACGGTGAATTCCGTAAAACGCTCATAGGTCACGATTTTGGCGGCGTCGACGGCAAGCTTCGCCGCCGAACCGTACGCGCGGACAAGACCGCCCGCGCCGAGCAGTATCCCGCCAAAATAGCGCGTCACAACGATAACGGCGTCGGTAAAGCCGCTTTTACGGATTACATCGAGCACCGGAATTCCCGCCGTTCCCTGCGGCTCGCCGTCGTCACTGTAACGCGCGGCGGCGCCGCCCGCCGTAACGTAGGCGTAGACATTGTGCGTTGCGTCCGAGCGCTCATGCTTTATGCGCTTAATAAATTCGAGCGCTCCCGCCTCGTCAGCGATGTGCGCCGCGTGTCCGATGAAAACCGATTTGCGCTCCACAAGCTCAGCCGACGCTTCTCCGCCGAGTGTTACATATTTTTCCTTATCCGCCATTGCCGATTAAAATTCTTCGGGTGAGGGCGGCGGATTTATATTCCTCCGTGCGAACAGTCCTCGCGCTTTGGCGTCGCATACGGCACGCACCGTTATGGTATCGTCGCCGTATGAAACATCGCTGACCGTACATTCGGCGTACATACGGTTGAGCACCCCCGCATCGCCGTGGGCAAGTATAAAGGTTTCCTCGGTTTTGCCGCCGAGCACAACCTGCTCGATGCGGGATACGAGCGTATCGACTCCGCGTCCGGTGAGCGCCGATATCATCACGACGTCGGAGCGCGGCGCGTCCCATACTGTCTGAATGAGATTTTCGGGCGCGCGGTCGCATTTGTTGTACACATAGATAACCGGCTTATCCGACGCGCCGAGGTCGGCGAGCAGAGCGCGCGTGACCTCAAGCTGCGACGCGTTTTCGGGGTCTGACGCGTCGATAAGTATCAGCACGGCGTCGGCAAACGATACCTCCTCGAGCGTCGAATGGAACGCCTTGACGAGATTGGTCGGCAGATTGCGTATGAATCCGACTGTATCGGTGAGCAGGATATCCTGACCGCAGGGCAATGAATAGCGGCGGGTGGTGGGATCGAGCGTCGCGAAAAGCTTATCCTCGGCGAGTATTCCGGCGCCGGTCAGATAGTTGAGCAGCGTTGATTTTCCGGCGTTGGTATAGCCCGCGACGGCGATGTTGAATATGCCCGAGCGTCCGCGCGCCACCCGGCGGACGGCGCGGTTTTTCTCTACCTCCGCAAGCTCCTCCTCGAGCGCCGATATACGGCGTGAAAGATGGCGGCGGTCGGTTTCGAGCTTTGTTTCACCCGGACCGCGCATTGCGATATTGCCGCCCTGCTGACGCGACATTTCAAGTCCGTGACCGATGAGTCTGGGCGAGGTATAGCGCAGCTGCGCAAGCTCGACCTGAAGCTTTCCCTCGATGGTCTGCGCGTGCTGCGCAAAAATATCGAGTATGAGCATGGTGCGGTCGATGACGCGGGCGTTCATGCCGATATCGTCCTCAAGGTTTTTGATCTGCGACGGCGAAAGCTCGCAGTCGAACACGATAAAGCGGACGCCGTTGATATCGCAGAGATTTTTAAGCTCCGCGACCTTGCCGCTGCCCATATAGGTGCGCGGCTCGACGCTTTCCTTGTTCTGAGTCATACGGAATGCGCAGTCGGCGCCTGCGGTGTCGAGCAGGCGTTCAAGCTCGTCGAGCGATATGTTCGCTTCCTCCTCGCTTGTGCCGCGCAGTATTACGCTGACGAGCGCGGCGCGCGGACGCTCCTCGCCGGTCGTGCCGGGAATGTATAATTCTTTCATATATTTCACCTCTTTGTGTGAGTTGACAGCCGCCGATTATTATATCCATTTTTATAAAACGAAATTCAAAAGCTGATAATTCGGCGTTAGTTTGCGTTCGGATTCGGCCTGTGCGTTATTTGCGCTAATATACGAACACTTGTTCGCACGCAAAAAACAATAAGGGCAGGAAGCACAATAAAAATGCACTTCCCGCCCATAAATTGCGGTCTTAAATTACTTAGCGGCGTTAAGACGCTTCTTAAACTTATCGACACGTCCGCCGGCATCTACGAACTTCTGTTTGCCCGTAAAGAACGGATGGCATTTAGAGCAGATTTCAACGTGCATATCGCCCTTTGTCGATCTGGTTTTAACCTCTTCGCCGCAAGCGCACTTTATTGTGACCTCTTTATATTGCGGATGTAAGCCTTCCTTCATGTTTGCACCTCTTCTCGAAAATTCATAATACATCGTATTATAGCACACATTTTTAGAAATTGCAATAGGCGTCGCACTTTTTTATTTGTAAACATTTTATTCCGACCGATAGAAAATATACGCCGGAATGGCGAAAATCTCATGTTTTACGGGCAAAAATATGTTGCTTTTATAGAAAGCGTGTGATATAATAGGCACGGGAGTTGATTTGATTATTTATGTTAACGCTTTCTGATATAGATATTTCGTCCCGGCCGCTGTTTCAGTCGCATTTAGGCGGACTGCCCGTTTCTTATTATAATTTTTCAAACATTTTTATGTGGCGTCACGCTATGCACTATAAATACGCTCTTGTCGAGGGGGCGCTCTGCCTTTTCAGCCAATACCGCAGTGAACCGCCGTTCGTTTTCTTCCCACAGGTATACGACAGCGAACGCTTCAAGGCTGTTATCGATACGCTGAGCG
>JBAXZA010000269.1:0-3087 GCA_041670545.1 Eubacteriales bacterium
ATTTTTTCAAAAACCTGTGCGCCGGCTTTGTGACCGTATTCGCGCGGCATACCGCGTTTTTGCGCCCATCGTCCGTTGCCGTCCATGATGAACGCGATGTGGCGAAGGCGGTCGTCCGCCTTGGCAGGCATATTAATGTTATTTTGATTCATTGTTTTTGTTAATTATAACAGCAGGGGGCGCGGCGACCGACACGCGTGCCGTCCTTTCCGCGCCCCGCCTAAGACCTTTTTCAGACGGTCATTATTTCCTTTTCTTTAGTCGCTGTGATTACGTCGATATCCTTGATAAACTTATCGGTCACGTCCTGTATGGACTTCTCAGACTGCTTCTGCTCATCCTCGGTCATCTCGCTCTTTTTCTTCATATCTTTGCACTTATCGTTTGCTTCGCGGCGGATGTTGCGGACAGCGACCTTCGCCTCCTCGCTCATCTTTGTGATCTGCTTGACAAGCTCCTTGCGGCGGTCCTCTGTAAGCGGCGGGAATGCAATACGAAGCACCTTGCCGTCGTTATTCGGGGTGATGCCGAGGTCGGACGCCTGTATTGCGCGGTCGATCGTTTTGAGCGTCGACGCGTCCCACGGCTGTATCACCATGGTGCGCGCGTCGGTCATGGATATCTGCGCCATCTGGTTTATCTGCGTGGGTGTGCCGTAATAATCAACAGAAATTTTATCGAGCACTGCGGGATTTGCTCTGCCTGCTCTGATCGTAGAAATCTCATGTTCATACACAGAGATGGATTTCTTCATTTTTTCTTCATATTCTTTATTATTCAGTTTCATTTTTATCTCTCCTGTTCACGGCGGCTTGGCGCCTTTTATTTATTTCTTACGATCGTTCCGATTTTGTCGCCCTTGACGGCGCGCAATATGTTATTGGGATCGTCAAGACCGAATATGAGAAGCGGAATGTTATTATCCTTTGAGAAAGAAGCGGCGGTCGAATCTATAACGGTAAGCTCATGGCTCAGAATGTACATATAATCGACCTCGTCGAGCTTCTTCGCGTTGGGATCCTTTTTGGGATCGGCGGTATAAACGCCGTCTATGTTCTTTGCGAGCATAACTATATCGGCATTGACCTCCGCCGCACGCATCACCGACGCTGTATCGGTCGAGAAGAAGGGGTTACCGATGCCGCAGCCGAATATCACGACTCTGCCTTTTTCAAGATGTGAAACCGCTTTGTTTCTGATATAAGGCTCAGCGAACTGCTTCATTTCGATCGCGGTCATGACTCGGGTATCGACGCCGAGCTGTTCGAGCGCGTCCTGAAGCGCAAGCGAATTAATGGTCGTCGCGAGCATTCCCATATGATCTGCGCGCGTGCGGTCCATCTTTTCTCCCATACGTCCGCGCCAAATGTTTCCGGCGCCTACGACTATGCAGACCTGGACGCCCATGTCGACGCACTGCTTGATATCGCGGCATATCTCACGCACAATATCATAGTTGAGTATGCTCTTTCCTCCCGATGCAAGCGCCTCGCCGGACAATTTGAGCAGAATCCTCTTATAACGCGCTTTTGTATCAGCCATGTAAACGTCTCCTTTTATACCGCACGGACGTGTCCATACGGTTTTATTTATTTTACCATTTATATTTTACCGCGTATTTGACGTTTTGTAAACATAAATACACAATTTTTTCTGTGTTTTTTATAATTTAAGTTTTTCAAAGCGTATTTACGCAATATCCTAAAAAATAACCTGTCATATTGTGCCGTATGACAGGTTATTTATCGGATATTTCGTTAATGATTCCGGTATTTTATTCTATTACTGTTTTACCATATTAGCTATTTCTTCAGCGAAATTGTCCTCGCGCTTTGCGATGCCTTCGCCCTTTTCATAGCGTATGAAGCCCTTGAGAGCTATTTTTCCGCCGAACTGCTTTGCAGTCGCGTCGGTGTATTTCTGTATGGTCAGGGAATCGTCCTTTACATACTGCTGCTCGGTAAGGCAGTTTGCTTCGTAGAACTTGCCAAGGCGTCCGGTTACCATCTTTTCGATGATAGCGTCGGGCTTCTTTGCGTTCGAAGCGTCATTCTTTATCTGGGTGACGAGAATTTCCTTCTCCTCATCGATAGCTGCCTGCGGAACTGCTTCCTTGTTGAGGTAGGTGCAGGGCATAGCGGCGACCTGAAGTGCGATATTCTTCGCGTACTCCGGGAAGCCTTCGTTATTTGCAGCGGCGTCGTCAGCGTCAAAAGCGACGATAACGCCTGTAACGCCCTTGCCGTGGATATAGGTACTCATAACGCCGTCGACGATATCGAAACGGCGGATATTCATGTTTTCGCCTATGGTGAAAATCTTATCCTTGAGAGCAGCCTCGACTGTAAGCTCTCCGCCGTCGAATTTAGCGGCGTTAAGCTCAGCGAGATTTGCGGGACGTGCTGCGAGAATGGTTCTCAGGATACCCTTTACGAATTCCTGGAAGGACGCGTTCTTCGCAACAAAGTCGGTCTCTGCATTTACTTCTATGATAGCGGCGGTTTTACCGTCGTCGCTCTTCATGATGTCGACGATGCCCTCTGCCGCGATACGGTCTGCCTTTTTAGCTGCGACAGCGAGTCCTCTTTCACGAAGCACCTTGATAGCTTCGTCAAAATCGCCGTTAGCTTCCTTAAGCGCTTTCTTGCAGTCCATCATGCCGCAGCCGGTTTTGGCGCGCAGCTCGGCGACCGCTTTTGCTGTAATCTCTGCCATTTTATATTTCCTCCGTTTTTTTCATATTCCAGTGAACGCGGCTCAAAGCCGAAATGGTCGTCCGAAATGCTTCGGCGGCCGGTGTTTTCGGCTTTGTATATTCCGCGTAGGTTAAATTTACTTGTTTTCAGCGTCCTCGGCAGCTTCGGCTTCGGTAGCCTGAGCTTCGGCTTCCGCCATCTGAGTTCCCTGTCTGCCTTCGATGACAGCGTCAGCGATTACGGACGAGATGAGCTTGATGGCACGGATAGCGTCGTCGTTGCCGGGGATGATGTAGTCGGCATCGTCAGGATCGCAGTTGGTATCGACGATAGCGACGACCGGGATTCCGAGCTTCTTAGCTTCGGCGACGGCGTTCTTCTCCTTGCGGGG
>JBAXZA010000270.1:0-3075 GCA_041670545.1 Eubacteriales bacterium
CCTTGAGCTGTCCGAGGTCGCTGCGGACAACGTCTATTCCAAGCGAGCGCGCAAGCTTATACGGATTCCGCGTATCATAATCTGCCGCAAGCTCACGAACAAGCTCCTCGATTTTACTTCGCTGCGGATTTTTTTTAATCATATGTATATTATTACACCGTTTCCCGTATTTATAACGTATCTGAGGTGTTATGGCGATAAAAAATCAATATTGTGCAGCTTTAAAGCCATATGCAATTCAAATTTCGTTTGTCATGAATCGATCTTACGCTTTTCGTCCTTTGCGCGCCAGTAAAGCTCGTTGATGGTGCGCATGACCTTCTCTTTGTCCTCGTCGGAAAGATCGCCGCCAGCAAAAAGTCCTCCGACCTCGGCGAGCAGCTCCTTGACCTCGCGTCCGGCGGATTTACCGCCCTGTTCTTCAGCGTCCATGATATAACGATCGCCGTCGGATATCAAAAAATTGGGCGAAACGCCGAAAATTTCAGCTAATTTCTTATATATTTCGGTGTTTTTTGGATAGCATTTGCCAGATTCGTAATTTTGAACGGTACGCATCGATATTCCGAGCAGCTTGGATAGTTCAGTCTGACTTATATTTTTATCGCCGCGAAGATTTCGCAGCTTCTCCGAAAACAGCATAATAATCCTCCGATAGATATTACGGTAAAAATTAGCGCAATGAAATTCGTATGTTTCACTTGACAATGAATCAAAATTCGTATATAATGATGGTACGAAACAACCTGCGTGATTATTGTACATTAATTTCGTATATTTGTCAAGGGGTTAGAGCAAATATGAACAGAATTATTCTTCACTGCGATCTGAACAACTTTTTCGCTACGGTCGAATGTATGCTCGACCGTGGACTGCGCGATTGTCCGATCGCGGTCTGCGGCAACACCGAGGAGCGAAAGGGAATCGTCCTCGCAAAAAACATGATCGCCAAAAGCTATGGCGTAAGCACGGGAGAGGCGATATTTCAAGCGAAAAACAAATGCGCTGATCTGCGGATAGTTTCGCCGCATTACGATAAATACGTTGAGATTTCACGCAGGGTGCGGGATATTTACGCCGAATACACAAATTTTGTCGAGCCGTTCGGAATCGACGAATGCTGGCTCGATCTCACGTCGGCGTCTGGCGGGACATACGAAGGCGGCATGGAGCTTGCGTGGCGCATAAAAGAGGAAATCAAGGCGAAGGTCGGTCTGACGCTGTCTGTCGGAGTATCGTTCAACAAAATATTTGCAAAGCTTGGCAGCGACCTCAAAAAGCCGGACGCCGTCACCCGAATTTCAAAGGAGGAATTCCGCGAAAAAATATGGGGGCTTCCGGCGTCGGATATGATGGGCGTCGGACGCAAAACGGCGATCAAGCTGAACCGCCGCATGATACGCACGATAGGCGACCTCGCACGCTGTCCGTCCGATCTGCTCGAAAGCTGGTTCGGCAAATGCGGACTTATCATGTGGATTTATGCGAACGGGCTTGACGAAAGCGCTGTGATGAACAAGGATTTTCAGTTTCCGATTAAAAGCGTCGGTCACGGCATGACTACGACCGAGGATATGACCGACGAGCAGCAGGTGTCGGATATTTTTCTTGAGCTTTCGCAGATGATAGGAATGAAGCTGCGTTCGTCGTCGCTTGCGGCGTGCGGCACGTCGATTGCACTGCGCGACAACGCGCTGGCGGTCAAGGAATATCAGTGCCGTCTGCCGTACAATACGCAGAGCGCGTCGGTGATCGCACGCAGCGCGCTCGAGCTTTTTCACCGAAGCTACGACTGGCACGCGCCGCTTCGTTCGGTGACGGTTCGCGCGATCAGCCTTGTGCCGCAGGGAACTCCGCAGCAGCTGAATATGTTCGAGAACACCGAGCGCAGGCTCAAATGCGATTCGCTCGACCGCGCGCTCGACTCACTGCGCGAAAAATACGGCATACACAGCGTTACGCAGGCGAGCTATCTCAAGCCGGATATCAAGCTGGTGCGCGGCAAACCGCTCTCGGCGACTCCGATGCAGATGTATGTGTGAGCAATGCGAAAAAGCATTGGCAGGATCAAACGACCCCGCCAATGCTTTTACAGCGATTTTACGAGCAAGCCTTAGCTGTTAATTAGTTGTAAATTGAAACGCGTATAACGGAATCGAGTGCGTTGAGCTTCTCGACGATGCATTCCGGCACCGCGCCGTTTATCTCGACGATGGTATAAGCGTAATCCTTCTTTGAGCGGTTGAGCATATTCTCAATGTTGATATTTTCCGCCGAAACAGCCGCCGAGATCTGCGAAAGCACGTTGGGAATGTTTTTGTGCATAACGCAGATGCGCGCGTCGCCGCTGTGAGGCATTGAAGCGTTCGGATAGTTGACGCTGTTCGTGATATTTCCGTTCGAGAGGAATTCGATAAGCTCCTGAGCCGCCATTACCGCGCAGTTGTCCTCCGATTCCTCGGTGGAAGCGCCGAGATGAGGAATAGCGATGATGCCTTCGACGCCGATGATCTCGGGAATCGGGAAATCGGTGACATAGCAGGCGATCTTCTTCGAAGCGACAGCTGCCTTGAGATCCTCGGCGTTGACAAGGTCGGCGCGCGAGAGATTGATAATGCGGACGCCGTCCTTCATCTTCGCGAAGGTTTCGGAGCAGAACATACCCTTGGTTTCGTTTGTAGCGGGAATGTGCATGGTGATATAATCGCATTTTTCGTAAATTTCGTCATAGCTGGACGCCTTGACGACGCCGCGCGAGAGCGACCACGCCGCTTCGACCGTAAGATAGGGGTCGTAGCCGATGACGTTCATTCCGAGCGCGACGGCAGTGTTGGCGATTTTTCCGCCGATAGCGCCAAGACCGATGACGCCGAGCGTTTTTCCTTCGATCTCAACGCCGGCATAAGCGGATTTGCCCTTTTCGACCGCTTTTGCGGCGTCGGGATTGCCCGCTAAGGTCTTGACCCAGTCGATACCGCCGGTGATGTTGCGCGAAGCGAGCAGCAGAGCGGCGACGGCAAGCTCCTTGACTCCGTTTGCGTTTGCGCCGGGGGTGTTGAAAACGACGATTCCGGC
>JBAXZA010000271.1:0-3071 GCA_041670545.1 Eubacteriales bacterium
CGCGAAAAGGTCGAGCGCCGTTTCACCTTCGGCGATATCTCGCGGCTGTCAAATAAAGCCGCCAACTATTTCGCATCGCTCGGCATAAAGCGCGGCGACCGCGTTATGCTCGTAATGAAGCGTCATTACCAGTTCTGGATAGCGATAATGGGACTCTGCAAGCTCGGCGCCGTCGTCGTTCCGGCGACAAATCTGCTGATGCAGCACGATTTTGACTACCGCTTCAACGCCGCCGGAATCTCGGCGCTCATCTGTACTGCGGACGGACAGGTCGCGCATGAAGCAGAGCTTGCTCTCCCCGTGTCGCCGACGATGAAAACAAGAATAATCGTCAACGGCACACGCGACGGCTGGAACGATTTCGAGGACTTTTCGAAGTTCCCCGATACCTTCCCGCGCACCGCCGAAACACCCTGCGGCGACGATAATATGCTGATGTTCTTCACCTCCGGCACGACCGGCTATCCGAAAATAGCGATGCACTCGCACACCTATCCGCTCGCACATTATGTCACAGCAAAATACTGGCATACCGTCGATCCGGACGGCATACATTTCACAATATCGGATACCGGCTGGGGCAAGGCGCTCTGGGGCAAGCTTTATGGACAGTGGCTGTGCGGCGGTGCGGTATTCACCTACGATTTCGACAAATTCGACGCGCACGATATCCTTCCGATGTTCGCGAAATATAATATCACGACCTTCTGCGCACCTCCGACAATGTACCGTTTCTTCATCAAGGAGGATCTGTCCAAGTACGATATGTCGAGCATAAAGCACGGCACGGTCGCGGGAGAAGCGCTCAATCCCGAGGTATATGAGCAGTTCCTCAAGAGTACCGGCGTGCGTCTGATGGAGGGCTTCGGTCAGACCGAAACGACGCTGACCGTCGCCAACCTTGTCGGAATGACGCCAAAGCCCGGTTCGATGGGCAAACCGAGTCCGATGTATAATATCGAAATACTCGATCCCGACGGAAAACCGGTCAAAACCGGCGATACCGGCGAAATATGCGTAAAGGTTCCGGAAAACGGACGTCAGGTCGGGCTTTATCTCGGCTATTACAGCGAAACCGAGCCGGATCATGTAAACCGTGCGCTCACCGACGCCGCGTGGTACGACGGATATTATCACACCGGCGATATGGCGTGGAGAGATGAGGATGGCTACCTCTGGTACGTCGGACGCGGCGACGATCTGATCAAATCCTCCGGCTACCGCATAGGGCCGTTTGAGATAGAGAGCGTAATAATGGAGCTTCCGTATGTCCTTGAAGTCGCCGTCACCGCCGTTCCCGATGAGATACGCGGGCAGGTCGTTAAAGCGACCATCGTTCCGGTCAAAGGAACGACTGTCACCGACGCGCTCAAAAAGGACGTGCAGGATTATGTCAAGCACCATACCGCGCCGTACAAATATCCGCGTATCGTCGAATTTGTCGACGAGCTTCCAAAGACCATCAGCGGCAAGATACAGCGTGCGCAGATACGCAAGCAGGGCAAATAATTCAATATAAAACAAAATCACCGTACTAAAAATACGGTGATTTTGTTATTTTTTTCTGAAAACAACGAGCTTAGAAAAGATATAATTCACAACCACGACGAAAACCGATACCGCGATCTTCATAATACTGTCGTTCCAGCCGAGGATATCGACGCTGACGTAAAGCGCTCCGGTTTCGATCGCTCCCGATAATACGCGGAACGCCGCGAACGACAGAAACTGTATGGCGACGGTACGCAGGACGATGACATTGTCGCGGAAAACCACCGCTTTGTTGACAATGAACGCACAAACGACCGATGCCGCCCACGCGGCGATATTCGCCACAAGATAATTGACGTCGAACACCCATGTCAGAAGATAATAGATTCCCCAGTTGACAAGCGTTGTGATGCCGCCGCTTATGATGTAAAGTATAAGTTCCTCGTATTTTTTATATAAAATCCTGCATTTATCTTTTAATTTGTTCATCGTCAGCCTCGCCCGAATATTTTTTGAGCAGTTCAATTCCGCTGTCGTGAGAATATAGCATATTGAGCGCTTCAAGCAGCGCGTTTGGAGTGAGTATGCGCGGCAGTCCTATTGCGGCGCATAATTTTTGACGCCGCAGAGCGCTATTGTCGCCGCCGCTCAAGCCGAATTCGAATAGTTCTGCCTTTGTGATTGTCACATCATCACGCGTTTGCGCGGCGCTGTCATTGGCATAAGGGGCGAGCAGGGTGCGGAGCGTGTCAGCGGAGATGCCCTCGACACCGAGATAGCCTGCTTTTGACGCAGTTTTCTTGCGTTTTTCCTTACCGGCGATCTCGGGAGTATAAATATTGATTACCTGAGCCTTCGGCAGGGCTGAGCGGAAATAATTGCGTATCACCTGTCCCGCGCCGTCGCTGTCGGTGAGCAGAATAACGCCGTTTTTCGCGGCGAGAGCGCGGACGAGCGCCAGCTTTTCGTCGTTTTTAAATATTCCGAAGCCGTCGGTCATAATGATCTTCGCGTCGCAGACCGACGACAGCTTGATCTTATCGTATTTTCCTTCGCATACGATCGGGCGGTCGATTTTTAACTTTTCCATATGCTCCCCACGTTATATATTCACAAAATTATAGGTTATTATAACACATTTTGCGATGTTTTTCAAGACTACGATAAGCATATAAAAAATATGTGCAAAATGTTTAAGAAACATTGACAAATTGATGTCAATGTGGTAGAATAAACGTTCGTTCGCATTTTTGCGGATAAAATTAAATAAAGGTCGGTGAAAAAAATGATCGAACTGAACAACATAAGGAAAAGCTTCCGGATATCCCGCCGGAGCGGAGGCTTAAAAAACGCGGCGGCAGCACTGTTCAGACGCGAATACGAGATCATACGCGCTCTCGACGGCGTAAGCTTCAAGGTGGACGACGGCGAAACTGTCGGCTATATAGGTCCGAACGGCGCGGGAAAATCGAGCACCATCAAGGTGATGAGCGGAATCCTAACTCCGGACAGCGGCGAATGCGTCATAAACGGTCGCGTGCCGTGGAGGGACAGAACCGCGCACGTCCGCGATATCGGAG